>DATLYR010000016.1 GCA_035574475.1 Nevskiales bacterium
CGCCGGCCGCATCCACGTCGGCCTGACCCATTACGCCGGCGGCCGCGCCGGCGACCCGCCCTCCAACGCCCTGGCCGAGCGCCTGCGCGCGCTGCCGTTCCGCGTCGGCCGGCTGAAGACCGGCACACCGCCGCGCCTGGACGGCCGCAGTATCGACTGGTCGCGGCTGGAAACGCAGCCCGGCGACGAGCCGCGGCCGGTGTTCTCCTTCCTGGGCAGCGCCGACGAGCACCCCCGCCAGGTGCCCTGCCACATCACCTATACGAATGCGCGTACCCACGCGATCATCAAGGGTGGCCTGGACCGCTCGCCGATGTACACCGGCGTGATCGAGGGTGTGGGCCCGCGCTACTGCCCGTCGGTGGAGGACAAGGTGATGCGCTTCGCCGACAAGGAACGCCACCAGATCTTTCTCGAGCCCGAGGGCCTCGACACCTCCGAGATCTATCCCAACGGCATCTCCACCAGTCTGCCGTTCGACGTGCAGGTCGCGCTGGTGAATTCCATCGAAGGCCTGGAGCGGGCGCGCATCGTGCGGCCGGGCTATGCCATCGAGTATGACTATTTCGATCCGCGCGACCTGCAATACTCGCTGGAGACGAAATTCATCGAGGGCCTGTTCTTCGCCGGCCAGATCAACGGCACTACCGGCTACGAGGAGGCCGCCGCGCAGGGCCTGCTCGCGGGCCTGAACGCCGCACTCAGGGCGCAGGGCGCCCCGGCCTGGTGGCCGCAACGACACGAGGCTTACATCGGCGTGCTGGTGGACGACCTCATCACGCGCGGCACGAGCGAGCCCTACCGCATGTTCACCTCCCGTGCCGAGTACCGCCTCTTGCTGCGCGAGGACAACGCCGACCTGCGCCTGACCGAGACCGGCCGCCGGCTCGGCCTGGTGGACGATCTGCGCTGGGCAGCGTTCAGCGCCAAGCGCGCGGCGATCGAGCAGGAGACGGCACGGCTGGCGCGCACCCGCGTACGGCTGGCGGATGGCGCGAACGTGAGCGTACTCGAGGCACTGCGCCGGCCGGAAATCACTTACGCCAGCCTCATGGCCCTGCCCGAGGCCGGCCCCGGCGTGGCGGATGCGAAGGTCGCGGAGCAGGTCGAGATCCAGTGCAAGTATGCCGGCTACATCGCGCGCCAGCAGGACGAGATCGCGCGCGCGCGATTGTACGAAGACAGCGCCATCCCGTCCGATCTCGATTATGCACAGGTCGCCGGCTTGTCCAACGAGGTGCGGCAGAAGCTCAGCGCCCAGCGACCCGCCACCCTCGGCCAGGCTGGCCGCATCCCGGGCGTGACGCCGGCGGCGGTGTCGATCCTGCTGGTGCACCTGAAGAAAAACGGCGCGCGGCTGCAGCGATCCGCCTGATAAGATGACGGCCATGCCGATTCGCGCCGTCTGCTCCGCATTCCTGTCCGTCGTCCTGGTCCTGCTCGCCGCCTGCAGCCGCGGCGGCGAGGGCGAGGAACTGCCCATCCGCGTGACTGCGCCGGCGACCCTGCCGGACGGGCGCAGCCTGTTGCGCCGGGGCAATGGCGCCGAGCCGGAGTCGCTCGACCCGCACAAGGCCCAGAGCACCACCTCGTCCAACATCCTGCGCGACCTGTATGAAGGGCTGGTCAGCGAGGCGCCCGACGGCACCCTGATCCCGGGCGTGGCCGAGCGCTGGGAAATCTCCGAGGACGGCACCGTTTACACCTTCTACCTGCGCGAGAACGCCAGGTGGTCGAACGGCGAGCCGGTCACGGCCGAGGACTTCGTTTACAGTCTGCGCCGCAGCGTGGATCCGGCCACCGGCTCCAGCTACTCCGCCATCCTGTCGCCGATCCTGAACGCCGGCGAGATCATCGCCGGCCGGCAGCCGCCGGCGGCGCTGGGCGTGGAGGCGCTGGACGCGCGCACGCTGCGCATCCGGCTCAAGGCGCCGACGCCCTATTTCATCGGCCTGCTGGCGCATGCCAGCAGCTATCCCGTGTACCGCCCGGCGGTGGAGGCGCATGGCGATCGCTTCACCCAGCCCGGCAACGCCGTCAGCAATGGCGCCTATGCGATCAAGGAATGGGTGGCGCTGTCGCATGTGCTGGCCGAGCGCAATCCGCACTACTGGGACAACGCCAACACCCGGATCGATGCGGTGAAGTTCCTCGTCATCGACAACGCCGAGGCCGAGTTCAAGCGCTACCTCGCCGGCGAACTCGACATGACCGAGACCGTGCCCATCCCGCGCCTGGACTGGGCCCGGCGGCGGCTGCCGGCGGAATACCGGACCCACCCGTCCATCAGTACCTATTACTACGGCCTGAACCTGGAGCGGCCGCCGTTCAAGGACAACCCGAAGCTGCGCCGCGCGCTGTCCATGGCGCTGGACCGCGAGACGCTGGTGGAGAAGGTCACGCGCGGCGGCGAGATCCCGGCCTATGGCTGGGTGCCGCCCGGGATCATGAACTACACGATGCAGAAACCCGACTGGGCCGACTGGCCGCGCGAACGGCGCCTGGCCGAGGCCAAGCGCCTGTATGAGCAGGCCGTGCCGCCGGAACAGCGGCCGCTCAGCATCGAGCTGCGCTACAACACCAGCGAGGGCCACAAGAAGATCGCGGCCGCGGTGGCGGCGATGTGGAAATCCGCGCTGGGCCTCAAGGTCACCCTCATCAACGAGGAGTGGAAGGTCCTGCTGCAGAACGTCAACGCCAAGAAGGTGACGCAGGTGTACCGCGCCGGCTGGGTCGGCGACTACAACGACGCCTTCACCTTCGCCGAGCTGATGCACTCGCGTTTCGGCCTCAACGGCACCGGCTACGCCAACCCGCAGTACGACGCGCTGGTGGACGCGGCCTCGGTGGAGCCGGACCTCGCCCGGCGCCGCGAGCTGCTGGAGGCCGCCGAGCGCCAGCTGCTCGCCGACCAGCCGCTGATCCCGGTGTATTTCTACGTCAACAAGCGCATGGTCAAGCCCTACGTGAAGGGCTATGTCGGCAACATCATGAACCACCACGCCAGCAAGCACCTGTGGATTGAGTCACATGCAAAGTAGTGCTCAGGCGATCGAATCCGTCACCCCGGCGAAAGCCGGGGTCCAGGGCCTTTGTGATGACAGGCGCTGGATTCCGGCTTGCGCCGGAATGACGAATAGCGCGAGCTGCACGCACCCATGCTGAGCTACTCCCTGCGCCGCGCGCTGGGCGCGATCCCGACGCTGTTCGTGCTGCTCACGATCGCGTTCTTCATGATCCGCCTCGCGCCGGGCGGGCCGTTCGACGCCGAGCGCAAGCTGCCGGCCGAGATCGAGGCCAATCTCAACCAGAAGTACCACCTCGACGAGCCGTTATACCGGCAGTACGGCCGCTACCTGTGGAACATCGCGCGCGGCGACTTCGGGCCGTCCTTCCAGTACCGCGACCTGACCGTCAACCAGCTCATCGCCGACGGCTTTCCGGTCTCGCTGCGGCTCGGGCTGCTGGCGATGCTGGTGGCGCTGCTCTTCGGCATCGGCTTCGGCACGCTGGCCGCGCTGCGCCAGAACCAGGCCACCGATTACGGGGTGATGGGCATCGCCATGCTGGGTATCTCCATCCCCAATTTCGTGCTGGCGCCGCTGCTGGTGCTGGGCCTGGCCGTGTACCTCGACTGGCTGCCGGCCGGGGGGCTCGACAGCTGGAGGCACTACCTGCTGCCGGTGTTGGCACTGGCCATGCCGCAGCTGGCTTACATCGCGCGGTTGACGCGCGGCAGCATGATCGAGGTGCTGCGTTCCAACTTCGTGCGCACCGCGCGCGCCAAGGGCCTGCCGACGCACCTCGTCATCCTGCGCCACGCCATGCCGGCGGCGCTGGTGCCGGTGGTGTCCTTCCTAGGGCCGGCCACCGCCGGCATCATCACCGGCTCGGTGGTGATCGAGAGCGTGTTCGGCATCCCCGGCCTGGGCCGCTACTTCGTGCAGGGCGCGCTCAACCGCGACTACACCCTGGTGATGGGCGTGGTGCTGTTCTACGGCATGCTCATCATCCTGTTCAACTTCCTGGTGGACCTGCTGTACGCCTGGCTCGACCCGCGAGTCAAGTATTCATGAGCGCAAACGCACTCTGGGGCGATGCCTGGCAGCGGCTGCGCCACAACAAGGCGGCGCTGGCCAGCGCGCTGATCCTGGCGCTCATGCTGCTGCTGGTGCTCATCGGGCCCTTCGTCAGCCCGCACAGCGGCGACGCCATCGACTGGGAATACATCTGGGGCGCGCCCAGCCTGGAGAACCACCACTGGTTCGGCACCGACAGCCTGGGCCGCGACGTGTTCGTGCGCGTGCTGCAGGGCGGGCAGATCTCGCTGATGGTCGGCATCGTCTCGACCCTGGTGAGCCTGCTGGTCGGCGTGAGCTACGGCGCCATCGCCGGCTATTTCGGCGGGCGCGTGGACAGCGTCATGATGCGCATTGTCGATATCCTCTACGCGCTGCCGTTCCTGTTCTTCGTCATCCTGCTGATGGTGTTCTTCGGCCGGCACCTGCTGCTGATTTTCATCGCCATCGGCCTGGTCAACTGGCTGGACATGGCGCGCATCGTGCGCGGGCAGACGCTGTCGCTCAAGCGCCGCGAATTCATCGAGGCGGCCTGGATGGCCGGCGCGCGCGACGAGCAGGTGATCAAGCGCCACATCGTGCCCAACCTGCTCGGCGTGGTGGTCGTCTACGTCACGCTCACCATCCCGCAGGTGATTCTGGTGGAGTCCTTCCTGAGCTTCCTGGGGCTGGGCGTGCAGGAGCCGGCCACCTCCTGGGGTGCGCTGGTTAACGAAGGCGCGCAGGAAATGGACACCGCGCCCTGGCTGCTGGTATTCCCGGCGGGCTTCCTGGCGGTGACGCTGTTCTGCTTCAACTTCATCGGCGACGGGTTGCGCGATGCGCTGGATCCCAAAGACCGCTGAATCGGTGCCCATGGCGCCCGTCATGCCGGCGAAGGCCGGCATCCAGTGCCTTCAAAGTCGCTGGACCCCGGCTTGCGCCGGGGTGACGACCCTGGAATCAGCACAGGCCTGAACATGCTGCTCGAAGTCAACAGCCTGAGCGTGACTTTCCGCCGCGGCCGCGAGCGGATCGAGGCCGTGCGCGACGTCAGCTTCGCGCTGGCGCAGGGCGAGACGCTCGGCATCGTCGGCGAATCCGGCTCCGGCAAGAGCCAGACCGTGCTGGCCCTGCTCGGCCTGACCGACGCCAACGGCGAGGTGCGCGGCTCGGCGCGCTTCGAGGGCCAGGAACTGATCGGCCTGCCGCCGCGCGCGCTCAACCGCATCCGCGGCCGCCGCATCGCCATGATCTTCCAGGACCCGATGACCTCGCTGAATCCGCATCTGCGCATCGGCACGCAGATGGCCGAGGTGCTGGCGCTGCATAAGGGGCAGACCGGTGCGGCGGCGCGCGAACGCTGTGCGGAAATGCTGGAACGCGTGCGCATCTCGGATCCGGCGCGGCGGCTGAACCAGTACCCGCACGAACTGTCCGGCGGCATGCGCCAGCGCGTGATGATCGCCATGAGCCTGCTGTGCGAGCCCGCGCTGCTGGTGGCCGACGAGCCGACCACCGCGCTCGACGTCACCGTGCAGGCCGAGATCCTCGACCTCATGCGCGAGCTGCGCGAGCGCTTCGAGATGGCGATGATCCTGATCACGCACGACCTCGGCGTGGTGGCCGGCAACTGCGACCGCGTGCTGGTGATGCAGGACGGCCGCGTCATCGAAAGCGGCGTCGCCGAGGAGATCTTCTACGCGCCGCGGCAGGCGTACACGCGCGCGCTGCTCGCCGCCGTGCCGCGCCTGGACGTCGCCCTGTGAGCGCCCGCCCGCATCCGTTGCTGCTGGTGCGCCAGCTGGCCGTGCACTACCCGCTGCCGGCGCGCCGGCCCTGGCAGGCGCCGCTGTGGCTGAAGGCGGTGGAGGGCGTGAACTTCGACCTCGAGCCCGGCGAGACGCTCGGCATCGTCGGCGAGTCCGGCTGCGGCAAGTCCACGCTGGCGCGCGCGCTGGTCGGCCTGCAGCCGGCCGCGGCCGGCGCGGTCATCCTCGACGGCACCGACGTCACGCGCCTCGGCGAGGAGGCGCGGCGCGCGATCCGGCGCCACATCCAGCTGGTGTTCCAGGACCCGCTCGCCAGCCTCGACCCGCGCATGACGGTGGGCGAGATCCTGAGCGAGCCGCTGGAGAACCTGTGCCCGGAGCTGGATGCCGCCGCGCGCGAGGCGCGCGTGCGCGAGATGCTGGAGCGCGTCGGGCTGCTGCCCGAGCACCTGCAGCGCTACCCGCATGAGTTCTCCGGCGGCCAGTGCCAGCGCATCGGCATCGCCCGCGCGCTGGTGGTGCGCCCGCGCGTGCTGGTCTGCGACGAGGCGGTGAGCGCGCTGGACGTCTCGATCCGCGCGCAGATCGTGGCCCTGCTGCAAGACCTGCAGCAGGCGATGGGCCTGGGCCTGGTGTTCATCGCGCATGACCTGGCGGTGGTACGCCAGATCAGCCACAAGGTGATGGTGATGTACCTGGGCCGCGTGATGGAGCAGGCGCCGGTCGAGGACCTGTTCGCCTACCCGCGCCACCCCTACACCAAGGCGCTGCTGTCGGCGGTGCCGGTGCCCGACCCGCAGATCGAGCGCAGCCGCCAGCGCATCATCCTGCACGGCGAGCTGCCCTCACCGGCCGAGCCGCCCAGCGGCTGCCTGTTCCGCACGCGCTGCCATTTCGCGCACGACCGCTGCGCGCGCGAAATCCCCAACCTGCGCCTGCTGCGCCCCACGCGCACCGGCGTGGCCTGTCACTACGCGGAAGAGATCGAACGGGCCGGCGGTGCGCCACGGTAGCCGCCGGGCCTGGTTGGCAAGCCGGGCAGAACATGCGGTATGATTTTCATCATACTGAGTAACCCATGCGCACTGCTAAAATTGCCATCACGATTGACGACGCACAGCTGCGGCGCATCGATCAGCTGGTCCGCGCCCGCAAGTTTGCGAACCGCAGTCGCGCAATCCAGGAGGCCGTGCGCGAAAAACTCGAACGCATGGAACGTGGGCGCCTGGCGCAGGAATGCGCCAAACTCCAGCCGGCGGAAGAACAGGCGCTGGCCGACGAAGGACTGGCAAAGGATCTTGCCGAATGGCCCGAATCCTGAGGGGCGATATTTACTGGGCCGAACTCAACCCCACGGTTGGACATGAACAGTCCGGGCGCCGGCCTGTTGTCGTCGTCAGCGCAGATATCTTCAATGAGCGCTCCGGCACGGTCATTGCCATGGCGCTCACCAGTCAACCCCAGCGCGCCGGGTTTCCGCTGACGCTGGAACTCAAGCCGACCAGGGCCGGCAAGCCTGCGTGGGTCAAGATCAGCCAGATACGCACCCTTTCCGTCCAGCGACTGGGCAGGAAACTGGGTCGCGTCGGTTCCGCCGAACTCGACCGGCTGGTCGAAGGGCTCAACGAGATCATCGGCGAGAAATAAATTAACCCCTCGTCATTCCGGAGAAGGACGGCCGGTAGTCCAATTTAGCCGCACTTCGGCTTCTTGCCGGCCACGCGCGCGGCGTCGTAGAGCTTGAGCGCCTCGGGCATGCGCTTCTGCAGGTCTTCGATACGCGTGTCGTGCGAGGGGTGGGTTGAGAGGAACTCCGGCGGCGCGCCGCCGCCGGCCTGGGCCATGTTCTGCCACAGCGTCACCGCCTCGCGCGGATCGAAGCCCGCGCGCGCCATGGTGTCGAGCCCGAGCAGGTCGGCCTCACTCTCCTGTGCGCGGCCGAACGGTAGCAGGATGCCGACCTGGGTGCCGAGGCCGAGCAGCGCCATTGCGTTCTGTCCGGCGCTGGTGCCGCCGTAGATCGCGTCCACGATGTTCAGGCCGGCCTGCGCGGCAAAGGCCGTGGACACGCGCTCGTTGGCGTGCTGTGCGGTGACGTGCGCGATCTCGTGGCCGATGACTGCGGCGAGCTGGTCCTGGCTGCGCGCCACCCGCAGCAGGCCGGTATAGACGCCGATCTTGCCGCCGGGCAGCGCGAAGGCATTGGCGGCCTTGTCCTCGAACACCACCACCTCCCAGGCCTGGTCGCCCGGGACCTCGCGGGTCAGGGCGCCGGCGATGCAGGTCACATAGGCGTTCTGCTTGCCGTCCTTCGATTCCGGGGTTTTCTCGCGCGTCTCCTGGAAGGCCGCGGCGCCCATCTGCGCCATCTCGCCTTCCGGGAAGAAGCGCAGCGTCTTGCGCCCCAGCGGCGAGGTGGCGCAGGCGGTGAGCAGGGCCAGGGCGAGCAGGCCAGGGAGCGGATTTTTCATGCGCGCGGGTTTCACAGGCGATCACGGATTATCTTTGACTTCGCCATCCCCTGAAAGTCCGCGCGCCCGACCGGGGTGTATCCTGTCCCGCATGCGCCGGACTTTGTGCTTTTGCATCATGGCCTTGGCCTGCCTGCACGGGAGCCTGGCGCGGGCTGCCCCGGCCGCCGCCGCGCTGGTCGGCGACTGGTACAACACCGATTACGGCGTGTACCCGGAATTCGCCGTGCTGAGCCTGACGGCCGATGGTCGCGCCGCCATCACCGGGCTGGATGGACGCAGGCGCCAGGGGGATTACGTACTGCGGCCCGACGGCCGCCTCGTGATCCGCATGGCGGACGATGCCACGCCGAACCTGCTCAGGGTTATTATCGATACCGTGCCGCGGCTGCAGGGCGAGCGGCTGGAGTTGCGGGCACGCCAGCGAGTCTTCCATCTCTCGCGTGCGCCCTGGCTCAAGGCTGAAGTGGACAAGGCCATCGTGCGTGCGCGCGAAAAGGCGCGCGCCCGGCCGGCGCCACCGCAAAAAGCCGCCGCGACGGCATCCAAAACCCGCGACACGGCGCCGAAGCCGGCGCCGGCGATCAGAGCGATATGGCCGCGCCTGAGCGGGGATGGTGCGGGCACGCAAGGCTGCGGCCCGCCGGTGATGGAACATCTGCACGACGCCGGCTGGCGGCTGGTGGACAGTCCCGCACAGGCGGACGCGATCGCGGACATCGAGCTGTCCGGGATCGAGTACGAGCGCAGCATCTGGGTCGGCCGCTATTACCGGATCAATTACCGCATCCGGCTGACGCGCGCCCGTGACGCTGTCCTGCTGGGCGTTGAAGAGGGCGCCGAGCGCGCTACCGGCGAAGGCTGGTTCGAGGCCTGCCGCGATGTGGCCGAGGAAATCGCCGAAGAACTGGCCGATCTGGTCGAGGCGGCGCAGGAGGACTAGCCGGATTGTCCGCCAGCGCCCGGCTTGCTAGCCTGAATTCGCCAAGACCCCTGCTCCGGAGACTGTCATGAACCTGACGAAAGCCCTGGCCGTACTGCTGCTCGCCGCGACCCTCAGCGGCTGCGTCCTGACCAAGCTGGTGACCGTGCCGATGCGCGTGGTCGGTGCGGTGGTGTCGATCGTGCCGGTGGCCGGCAACGCGGCGCACGACGGCATCGACGCCGCCGCCGACGCGGTCGACGAGGTGCCGATCTAAGTTCAGCCGCAGCGCGGCTTGCTCGCAGCCTGGTACAGCGGCAGCACCGTCGGGACGCGGTGTTCCAGGTCGCGGATGCGCTGCTGGTGCGAGGGGTGCGTGGACAGGAAGGCCGGCGGGCCCTTGCCGGTGGATTTCTGCATGTTGCGCCACAGCTGCACCGCGGCGCGCGGGTCGAAGCCGGCGCGCGCCATCAGCTTGAGGCCGATCTCGTCCGCCTCGCTTTCCTGCTTGCGGCCGAAGGGCAGCAGCACGCCGTACTGGGTGCCCAGGCCCAGCCCGGCCATGATGTAGGGCGAGCTTTTCCTGCCGCTGATGAACAGCTCCACCGCCTGCAGGCCCAGCTTGCTCACCACCTGGGCGGAGACGCGCTCGTTGCTGTGCCTGGCCTTCACGTGGCCGATCTCGTGGCCGATGACCGCCGCCAGCTGGTCCGGGGTCGTGGCGACCTTGAGCAGCCCGCGATAGACGCCGATCTTGTTGCCGGGCAGCGCGAAGGCGTTGGCCTCGTCCACGTCGAACACGGTGATCTCCCAGTTCCGGCGCCCGCCGGCCAGGTCGGTGAGCGGGCCGGCGACGCAGGCCACGCGCGCATTCAGCGCGGGGTCCTTCGAGATGGGCGTCTTGCTCTTGAGCTCGGCGTAGCTCTGCGCGCCCATGCTGGCCATCTGCTTCTCGGAGAACAGGGTGAAGGCGCCGGCGGCCGGCGACAGCAGGGCGAGAACGGTCAGGACCAGCACTGTGCGCATGGCGTGTGGGCGGTTTCCGCGGTGCGGGAACGGGCTCATTTCACCCCCGGCCTCGTGAACTGCGGCTGAACAGGGTTGCGTGCTTCAGCTCAGCAGTGCCTGCCGGATCATCGCCTGCCAGGCGGCGTCCGGCAGCACGCGGCGCAGCGCCAGCATGCTCCTGGCATCGCTGCCGACCGGATAGCGCAGGCGCCACGAGCCGTCGGTGGCGGCGCGGTAGATGGCCCGGGCGACGAGCTCGGGGCTGGCCCCTTTCTCGCCCGCCGCGTTCATGCGGCGCATGGCTTTGTCCACCAGTTCGTTGTATTCGGACAGCGCGCGGTCATGCGCCAGGTCCACGGAGCGGTCGTAGAAATCGGTCTTGATCGCGCCGGGCTCGACGATCTTCACGCGGATGCCGAGCGGGCGCAGCTCGAACTGCAGCGATTCCGAGAAGCCGTCCACGGCCCATTTGGTGGCGTGGTACACGCTGTAGAAGGGGAAGGTCAGGCGCCCGCCCATCGAGGCCACGTTGATGACGGTGCCGGCCTTGTTGGCGCGGAAATGCGGCAGGAGGCGGCGCGTGACCTCCATCAGCCCGAAGACGTTGGTCTCGAACTGGCGCCGGATCCGCTCCAGGGTCATGGATTCGAAGCTGCCGGTCAGGCCGTAGCCGGCGTTGTTGACCACGGCATCGATGCGCCCGAAGCGTTTGAGCCCGGCGTCGATCGCAGCCTGGATCGAATCCGCGTCGGTGACGTCGAGCCTGGCCAGCATGACGTTGCCGGCGTCCTTGAGCTCGGTCTCCCGCTCCGGCGTGCGCATCGTCGCGACCACGTTCCAGCCCTGGTCGCGGAAGTGCCTCGCAGTGGCCTTGCCGATGCCGGTGGATGAGCCGGTGATCAATACGGTCTGTGCCATGACGAATCCCCCTTCCCGGATCAGCCAGAGTGTACGCCAAGCCCTCGGTCAGGGAACGCACGGCACTGCCCCGCTTACCGGGTTGCTAGAATGGCGCAGTGACTCCGCAGGACGACATCACCCCGCTGATCGAGCCGCTCAACCCCGCCCAGCGCGAGGCGGTGACGGCGCCGCCGGCCGACCTGCTGGTGCTGGCCGGCGCCGGCAGCGGCAAGACGCGCGTGCTGGTGCACCGCATCGCCTGGCTGATCCAGGTCGAGCGCGTATCGCCGCAAAGCCTGCTGGCGGTGACCTTCACCAACAAGGCCGCCGGCGAGATGCGCTCGCGCATCGAGCAGCTGATCGACGTCCCCGTGCGCGCGATGTGGGTCGGCACCTTCCACGGCATCGCGCACCGACTGCTGCGACTGCATTGGCGAGAAGCGGAACTGACCCAGAATTTCCAGATCCTCGACAGCGACGACCAGTACCGCCTGATCCGCCGCGTGCTGAAGTCGCTGGACATGGACGAGGCGCGCTGGCCGCCGCGCACGCTGCAGTGGTTCATCAATGCGCAGAAGGACGAGGGCCGCCGGCCGCAGCACATCGCCGCCAGCGGCGACTTCGCGCAGGAGCAGATGCTGCGCGTATACACCGCCTACGAGGAGGCCTGCCGCCGCGCCGGCGTGGTGGACTTCGCGGAACTCCTGCTGCGCGCGCACGAGCTGTGCCGCGACCACGCCGAGCTGCTGGCGCATTACCGGCGGCGTTTCCGGCACATCCTGGTGGACGAGTTCCAGGACACCAACACCCTGCAATACGCCTGGGTGCGGCTCATCGCCGGCCAGGGCGCGGAGCAATCGGCGCACGTGTTCGTGGTCGGCGACGACGACCAGAGCATCTACAGCTGGCGCGGCGCCAGGGTCGACAACATCGTGCGCTTCGGCAAGGACTTCCCGGGCGCCAGAATCGTGCGTCTGGAGCAGAACTACCGCTCCACCGGCACCATCCTCAAGGCGGCGAATGCGCTGATCGCGCACAACAGCGGGCGCATGGGCAAGGAGCTGTGGACCGACGGCGGCGAGGGCGAGCCCATCCAGGTCTATGCCGCGTTCAACGAGACCGACGAGGCCGGCTTCGTCATGGGCCGCATCCAGGACTGGCTCAACGGGGGCGGGCGGCGCGACGAGATCGCCATCCTGTACCGCTCCAACGCGCAGTCGCGCGTGTTCGAAGAGCGGCTGATGCAGCTCGGCATCCCCTACCGCGTCTATGGCGGCCTGCGCTTCTTCGAGCGCGCCGAAATCAAGGACGCGCTCGCCTACCTGCGCCTGCTGCAGAACCGCGACGACGATGCCGCCTTCGAGCGCGTGATCAACACGCCCGCGCGTGGCATCGGCGCCGCCACCGTGGATCGGCTGCGCCAGGCCGCGCGCGCGCAGAACGCATCGCTGTGGGCCGCGGCGCAACAGGCCGCCGCCGAGGGCGGCCGTGCCGGCGGCGCGCTCAAGACCTTCATCGCGCTCATCGAGGACATGAGCGCCGCCACGCAGGGCCTGCCGCTGGCCGAGCGCGTGCTGCAGGTGGTCGAGCGCAGCGGACTGGTGCCGCACTACCGCAAGGAAAAAGGCGAAGCCGGCGAGGCGCGGGTCGAGAACCTGGAGGAACTGGCCAATGCCGCGCGCAGCTTCGACTACCAGGAATCCGAGGGCCTCGAAGATCAGCTGGACCCCCTGACGGCCTTCCTGACCCATGCCGCGCTCGAGGCCGGCGAAACCCAGGGCGAGGCCGGCACCGACTGCGTGCAGCTGATGACGCTGCACTCGGCCAAGGGCCTGGAGTTTCCCGTCGTGTTCCTGGTCGGACTGGAGGAAGGCTTGTTCCCGCATCCGCGCGCCATCGAGGATGGCGGCCTCGAGGAGGAGCGCCGCCTGTGCTACGTCGGCATGACCCGCGCCATGCGCCGGCTGTATCTGTCGCACGCCGAGACCCGGCGCCTGCACGGCAGCGAGAGCCTGTGCACGCCCTCGCGTTTCCTGCGCGAGATCCCGCCGGAGCACCTGCAGGAGGTGCGGCCGCAGATCCATGTCAGCCGGCCGTTGGGCGGCTTCGGCGCGCGTGGCTTCGGTAGCGGCAGCCTGCGCAACGACCGTGTCGCCGGCCTGTCGCTCGGCCAGCGCGTGCTGCACCCGAGCTTCGGCGAGGGCGTGGTGCTGCAGTTCGAGGGCGACGGCGAACGCGCCCGCATCCAGGTGAATTTCGACGCCGCGGGAACGAAATGGCTGGTGGTCGGCTATGCGAAGCTGCAGCCGCTGTAGTAGGGTGCGCACAACGTCGAACAATCATCCAGCTGTTGCGGAATCGCAGGGAGGGGTCGATGGCGAGATCGGTCATGCGGGCGATCGTCGGGCTGGCGATGGCGATGTCCTGGATCGCTGCGACACGGGCCGAAACCGCGCCCGCACAGCCCGCCTTGCAGCCCTTCGCCACCTTCAACCAGTTCCAATTCCTGCAGCTGTTCGGGTTCCCGACCCTGCGCCATTACCAGGTGCTGCCGCCCGGCGCGCGCTCCTCGGATTTCGCCTTCGACCTCACCAATCACTTCGAGGAGAGGATCACGGGCACCGAGCAGTTAGTGGTGGACGGTGAGCTGCTGCACGCCACCCTCATCTTCCGCCAGGGCTTCGGCGACCACATGGAGTGGGCGCTGGAGGTGCCGCTGATGCGGCATTCGGGCGGCGTGCTCGATCACGTCATCGACGAATTCCACGACACCTTCGGCTTCGCTCGCGGCCGCCGCGCGGACGTGGAGGACGATCAGATCCGCTACCTCTATCGGCGCAACGGCGTGACCGAGGTGGATATCGACGACAACCAGGCCGGCGTCGGCGACGTCCGCGTGGTGCTGAGCCGGCAGCTGCAAGGGATGCCGCAGGGCCGCGGCGCTTCCGTGAGCGGACTGCTGAAGCTGCCGACCGGCGATCCGGACAAGCTGACCGGCAGTGGTGGTGCCGATGCGGCGCTGTGGTTCACCTACGGCGCGGAACCGGCCGGCTCGCGCTGGAGCTGGCTGGGCACGCTCGGCGCGCTCTACACCAGCGACGGCGACGTCCTCGAGGACTTGCGCCGGAACGGCGCCGTGTTCGGCAGCTACACGCTGGGCTGGCGCTGGACCGACGCCGTGCAGCTCAAGGGACAGGTCTACGCCCACTCCACGCTGTTCAGGGACACGGAGCTGAAGCCGCTGGACGAATTCGCGGTCCTGGGGATCATCGGCCTGGCCTGGCGCGTGACGCCGGCCATCGATCTGGATTTCGGCCTGGCCGAGGACCTGCACGAGGGCGCCTCGGCGGACATCAGCCTGCACTTCGCGGTCAGGAGAAGAATCTAGGGAAGTTCTGATTGTTTTCCGTCACCCCGGCGAAAGCCAGTACCCGTCGGCGGCATGGCGCCGACCTTGGAAAGGCTCTGGATTCCGGATCGCCCGCCTTTTCAAAGGCACTGGGCCCCGGCTTCCGCCGGGGCGACAGAAAACTGTCGGCTTGTCCGGAATGACAAAGATGTTTACGGGACACCACACTAGTTTGCCTTGATCAGTACGCCCTCGATGCGATTCTCGCGCAGCAGGCGCAGCTGCTCGTTGACCACCGCCAGATCCTTCTCCGGCGCCGTGCGCACGCGGTACCAGATGTGGCCGTTGGTGTCGGGCGGGGTCTTCTCGATGTGCGACTCCACGCCCAGCATGGCCATGCTGGCCTTGAGGCGGTCGGCGTCCTCGAAGGTGCGGAAGGAGCCGGCCTGGATGACGTAGGCACCGGGCTGCCGGGCCGGGTCGGATGACGGGGCCGGGGGCTTGGCACCGCCGCCCGGCACCTTGACCTCGTAATCGGGCAGCATCTCGTAGAAGTCGAAGCGCGTGTCGTCGCCGACCTCGGCCTCCTCCGGCGGCAGCGCGCGGCCGCTGTCCGGTAGCGGTTTGCGCAGGTACAGCGCGGTGGCCACCAGCAGGCCGGCGGTCAGGCCGACGAAGGCCCAGACCCAGCCCGGCATGCCGCTGCCGCGGGTGTTTTTCCGGCCGTTGCCACGGCCCGCGTAATCCTTGCCCATGTCCCTTCCTTTACATCGATGCCGGCGCGGAGACGCCCAGCAGGCCCAGCGCGTTGCGCAGCACGGTGCGCGTGGCCCAGATGAGCGCCAGGCGCGCGTTGCGCAAGGGCGCGTCGTCCACCAGGAACTGATGGGCATTGTAGTAGCTGTGGAAATCCTCGGCCAAATCGCGCAGGTAGTGCACCAGGCTGTGCGGGGCATACTGCTGGGCGGCCTGCTGCACGACTTCCGGGTAGCGGGCGAGGCGGGTCAGCAGCGCCTGCTCGTGCGGCTCGGTCAGCCGCTCGAGCGCGGCCCGTGCCGCCGTCTCGTCGTAGACGAAGCCCTTCTCGCGCAGCTGCTTCTCGACGCTGCAGATGCGCGCATGGGCGTATTGTACGTAGAACACCGGGTTCTCGTTGGTCTTCGAGCGCGCCAGCTCGATGTCGAACTCCAGGTGCTGATCGTTGCCGCGCAGCAGGTAGAAGAAGCGCGTGGCGTCCTTGCCGGCCTCGGCGACCAGGTCGTTGAAGGTGACGAAGTTGCCGCTGCGCTTGCCCATGCGCCCGGACGAGAGCGTGACGAACTGGATCAGCTGCACCTCGAGCACGTCGGTGCGGCCGGTCAGCGCCTCCAGCGCCGCGCGCACGCGCGCGATGTAGCCGTGGTGGTCGGCGCCCCACACGTCCAGCAGCTGTGCGGCTTGTACATCTCCGAGGCGGTCCAGCTTGTCCATGTGGTAGGCGATGTCGTTGCAGAAGTAGGTCGCGCTGCCGTCGGCCTTGATCAGCACGCGGTCCTTCTCGTCGCCGAACTCGGTGGTGCGCAGCCACTGCGCGCCGTCCTTCTCGTACACGTGGCCGGCCGCGCGCAGGCGCGCGATGGCCTGCTGCGCCCTGCCGCTCGCGACCAGCGCGCGCTCGGAGCTCCAGCGGTCGAAATGCACGCCGAAGGCGT
Source organism: Nevskiales bacterium (assembly GCA_035574475.1). Classification (NCBI taxonomy): domain Bacteria; kingdom Pseudomonadati; phylum Pseudomonadota; class Gammaproteobacteria; order Nevskiales; species Nevskiales bacterium. Next base: position 16,172 of record DATLYR010000016.1, read on the forward strand.
CGAGCGTGGCGCGGATGGCGGCCAGCTGCTCGGCCAGCGCATGGTCCTGGAGCTGACGATAGCCAGGGCCGAGCAGCTGCTTCATGCGACTGATCAGCGCATCGGCGTGCGCCTCCTGCTGGGCCTTGAGGGCCTCCTTGTGCGCGTCGCTGGCTTCTTCCGGCGCGACCGGCTCGGCCGGCAGCGCGTGCATCACGGCGCTGGCCGGATGATGGAAGGCATCGCCGTGCCTGGCCTTCAGCGTCTGCGCGCTCGCGCGGATGTAGTCGCCGGGATAGCCGCGGCGCGGGAACGGCAGCGTCTCGCCGCAGAGTTCGAGGTAACGGATCCACACGCTGAGGGCGAGGATATCCGCCTGCCGGCCGGCGTCGTTGATGTAGTACTCGCGCGTGACGTCGTAGCCGATCGCCGCCAGCAGATTGGCGACGCTGTCGCCGTAGGCCGCGCCGCGGCCGTGGCCGACATGCATCGGGCCGGTCGGGTTGGCGGAGACGAATTCCACCAGCAGCTTGCGCCCCTGCCCGATCCGGCTGCGCCCATAGGCCTCGCCCTGGCGCAGGATGTCGCCGACCACCGCCTGGCTGGCGCCGGCGGCGAGGAAGAAATTGATGAAGCCGGGGCCGGCGATTTCGACCTTCGCCACCTGCGGCGAGGCCGGTAGCCTGGCCACGATGGCCTCGGCCAGCGCGCGCGGCTTCTGGCCGGCCGGTTTGGCCAGCTGCAGGGCGAGATTGCTGGCGAAGTCGCCGTTCCTGCCGTCGCGCGTGCGCTCGATCGCGATCTCGTCCGGCAGCGGCACGCCGGCCAGCGCGTCGTTCGCCAGCGCGGCCAGCGCCTGGCGCAGCAGGTCTTGCAGGTGGGCTTTCATCGAAATGGCGGCCGCCGTGGGCGGTGAACAGCCGCGCATTTTAAAGGAATCGCCCGGTTTATTCCTGCCGCAGCTTCCTCAGCAGGCTCAGCGCCATCGCCGCCACCAGCAGCGCGCCGGCAATCAGTACCGCCCAGAGCAGGATCTGGCGCAGCGGCGTGGGCTTGGGCAGGGGCTTCAAGACCTCGAGGTTGCCGCGCACCGGCATGACCAGGGCCTGCGCCTGCCCGGTCTGCTTGCTGCGCTCCTCCGCGCCCAGGTTCGCCAGCAGCGCATCGCAGCCGACCGCGGCCTGCAGCGGCACGCGCGCACTGCCGTAGGCCAGCTGGAACGGACCCTCGCCCTGGGCCAGGAAGCGCAGCCGTGCGGGCTGGTAGCCGAGCAGCAGCGTCGGCACGCTGCCGCGCAGGGTCTCCGCGCCGCGCTCCACCGCCAGCCGCCAGTAGCGGTCGTGGCTGGGTTCGAACTGCACCACGGTCTGGTTGCGCTGCGCGCTCTCGCTGGCGATCGCGAACACCTCGCCCTGCCAGCGCGTGCGCCAGGGCTGCGCCGGGTCGCTGCGGCTCTGCAGCCGCACGCCCAGCGCCATGTTGGTCGCCGGCAGCCGCACCTCGGCGCTGTGCACCGGCGCGCGCCGCCCCGCATCGAACCAGAACGCGGTTTCGGACTCGTTCTTGTCCGGCGGCAGGGCGCGCGTCTCGAACCAGGCCGGCGGCGCCAGTTCCGGCGCGGTGACGCGCTCGGCCACGGCGCTGCCGATGCGTGGCAGCGGCCCGCGCGCGCCGGCCTCGATGCGCAGGAAGCGGTAGGGGCGCTCGGGCAGCGGGATGCGCGCGCGCTGCAGCGAACGCCCGCCGGCCTGCGCGTGCAGCAGGGTCGCGCTCGGCATCAGCGTCATCCAGTGCGACAGGTCTTCGCTGCTGTGCAGGCTGATCGTGGCCTCGGAGGCCTGGTCCGCGCTCTGCCAGTCCAGGCGGATGGCGCGCAGCGGCTCCTCGCGCCCGCGCAGGTCGAGGATGTAGGCCACCGGCCCTTCCGGGCCGGCGCCGCGCGGCGCCGCGCCGTTGACGACGACGCTGGCGCCGTCCGCGGTGCGGACCTCGATGCGCCCGCCCTCGCCGGCGACCGGCGTGACGCCCGCCTGCAGGGCGAATGGCGTCAGCGTCTCCAGCAGCGGCTCGGGCTCGAGTGCCGGCGGCGCCGGGCACAGCGCATGCGGCACCACGCCGCCGTCGCGGTTGAACACGCGCAGGTCGCCCAATGCCGGGTCGAGCGCATTGGCGTACACCGCGTCCGGCAACGCCAGTTCCTGCAGCGGGCGGCCGTCGGTCTCCAGCGTCTGGCGCCAGGCGAAATCGCGCAGCGTGGGCGCCTCGGCGGCGTGGGCGGCGGAGAGGCACAGCAGGCCGGCGAGCGTGAGCAGGGTTTTCATGCGGCGGCTTCCTTGGCGGATTTGCGCGGCGGCAGCGGCGAGAAGTAGCCGGTGATCAGCATCAGGATGCCGACGGTGATGAAGGACACGATGCGCGTGATCGGGCTGCTGTCGTCGAGGTCGAAGAAAAACAGCTTGACCACCACCACGCCCATCAGGCCGGCACCGGCCAGCCAGGCCGTGCGCCAGCCGCGGCGCGTGGCCAGCAGCATCAGGCCGAAGCCGAGCAGGCCCCAGAAGATGGACAGCGCCGCGTGCACGCGGGCGTCGCCGCTGATGCCGGCGTAATCCAGCGGCGTGCCCATCAGGTAGTGCAGGCTGCGCACCAGCGAGGCGCTGAGCCACAACAGCACGCTTGCACCCAGCACGCCGATGAAGAGCTTGCGCTGCCCGAGGACGAGCGCCTGGCGCTGCGCGGCATCCAGCGCCAGCCACCAGGCCGCGCTGGCCAGCGCGCCGGCGGCGACCGCGACATCGAGCGGGTTCAGCACCGGCAGATAGGGCAGCCACAGGGGATCACCGTCGCTGCTCAGGTTGAGATAAGCGGTCCACAGCAACAGCCACGCGGCCAGTGGCGCCGCACCGCGCAGGCGGTAGACCTCGGCGTGCCGCGCCAGCGGCCAGCCGGGCACGGGCGGTTCGCGTGCAACGAGCCACAGCAGCAGCGCCGGCACCAGGCCCCAGGGCAAGGCGCGCCATACGCCGGCCGCCTGCTCGCCGGCCTGCCAGCTGGTCTCCCAGGCGAGCAGCAGGGCCAGCGCCCAGAACAGGCCCGCATGCAGCCAGCCGGCCAGCGTCGCACTCCAGCCATCCGGCGCCGCGTCCTGGCGGTACAGCAGCGCATAGCCGGCCAGCATCAGCAGCGGCCAGCCGGCCCAGCCCAGCTGCGCGGACGGATGGCCGCCGAGATCGGCGCTGGTAGCCAGGCCCAGCGCTACCGTTATCGGCAGCAGCACCAGCGCCGTTCGCGGCGGCAGCGGCCAGCGCATGCGCGCGCCGAAGGCGTGCAGCGCCAGCAGCG
>DATLYR010000017.1 GCA_035574475.1 Nevskiales bacterium
CGGCGCCGTCCATGCGCAAGAGGGTGACGTCGCCAAGCCGCGCGACCGAGCCGCTCTGGGTCACGGCGGCGAACAGATTGGCGGCTTTGGCTGGCATGCGGCTTGGACTAATATGGCAACGACACTTCCAAGTATAAGCCGGCCGGGAGGACAGCACGCATGCCCCGCTTCGTACGCTGGATGGCTGCCGCCGGACTGCTGCTGGTCTGCGTGCCCGCAGGCGCGCAGCCTTCCGCCATCGCAGTGCCGCCTGAATTTCTCGAGCCCCTGCTGCAGAAGTACCAGGAGGTGCGCAAGCGGCTGGGCAACGCCCGCCATGTAGCCTTGCTGAACTACCGCCAGCCGTCGTGGGAGCCGCGCTTCCACATCATCGATCCGGGCACGCGCAAGATCCTGCGCAGTTATGTGGTGGCGCATGGCCGCGGCTCCGATCCGGAGCACACCGGCTATGCGCGCCGCTTCAGCGACGAGCCGGAGAGCCACCAGAGCTCGCTGGGGTTCTTTCTGACCGGGGACACCTATGTCAGCGAGTCCAAGGGGCATGGGCTGTCGATGCGGCTGGTGGGTCTGTCGGAGACCAACCGCAACGCGATGCATCGCGCGATCGTGATCCATTCCAACTGGTACATGGACCCGGGCTTTCTGGCCCAGCACCGCAAGCCCGGCCGCAGCTATGGCTGCCTGGTGTTTTCCGACCGCGATCGCGACGAGGTGGTGGACAAACTGAAGGGCGGCGCGCTGATCTACGCCGCCTATTGAGACGTCAGCCCATCCGCGCCACCCATGCCAGCGGCAGGTGGCGCATGAGAAAGCCGATCAACGTCCAGGGCCAGACCGGCGTGAAGGCCTCGGCCACTTCCTTCTCGATCGCTCGGACCATGGAGCGGCAGCCGGTCTCGGTGTCCACCATGAAGGGCGTGTTCTTCACTTTCTCGTTGATCTCGCTGCGGATGTAGCCCGGATAAAGCGTGGTGACCCTGATGGGCGTGCGCAACAGGTCGGCGCGGATGCCTTCGGCCAGCGAAGCCACGCCGGCCTTGGTCGCGGCATAGGTGGTGATGTTGCCGCGGAAGCCGCGCATGGCGCTGACCGAGGACACCATCACCAGGTGACCGCGGTTCTGCTTACGGAAGATTTCCACCGCGGCCTCGCACTGCGCCAGCGCGGCGACGAAGTTGGTCTCGGCGGTCTGGCGGTTGGCCCAGAAATAGCCGGTGCCGATCGGCTGGCCCTTGCCGATGCCGGCGTTGACGATCACGCGGTCCAGCCCGCCGAATTCCTGCTCGAATTCGCGGAACACGCGGAATACGTCGTCGTACTGGTTGACGTCGAGCGCCTTGACCGAAATCCGGATACCCGGGTACTTCGACACCAGTTCCTGCCTCAGCTGCTCCAGCCGTTCGGTGCGGCGCGCGCACAGCGCAAGGTTGCGGCCCAGCGCGGCGAACTGCCGTGCCATTTCCTCGCCGAGTCCGGAGCTCGCGCCCGTGATGAGTATGGTTTTGCGCATGGGTGCACCTATTTGCTGTAACCGCGTTTTGCCAGCTCGATGCGCGCGATCAGGCCCTTGTGAACCTCGTCGGGCCCGTCGGCGAGTCTGAGCGAACGCGCCTGGATGAAGAAACCGGTCAGCGGCGTGTCACGCGACACGCCGGCGCCACCGTGGATCTGGATGGCGTCGTCCACGACTCTCTGCAGCACGTTCGGCGCCACCACCTTGATGGCGGAAATTTCCGTCATCGCACCCAGTGCGCCGACCTTGTCCATTTTCCAGGCGGCATAAAGGGTCAGCAACCGCGCCTGGTCGATGGCAATCCGGGCTTCCGCCACCCGCTCGCGGTTGCCGCCGAGGTTGAGCAGCGGCTTGCCGAAGGCCGTGCGCCGCATGCCGCGCTCGATCATCAGTTCCAGCGCGGCCTCCGCCGCGCCGAGGCAGCGCATGCAGTGGTGGATGCGCCCGGGCCCGAGCCGGCCCTGCGCGATCTCGAAGCCCTTGCCCGGCCCGGCGATGAGGTTGGATACCGGCACGCGTACGCTGTTGAAGTGCACCTCGCCATGGCCATGCGGCGCATCGTACTCGCCGAACACCGGCAGCATGCGCTTGATCTCCACGCCCGGTGTATCCAGCGGCACCAGCACCATGGAATGCTGGTGGTGGCGGTCCTTCTTCTCGTCCGGCGTGCGAGCCATGAAAATGGCGATCTTCGCGGCCGGGTCGCCGATGCCGCTGGACCACCATTTCCTGCCGTTGAGCACGACGGTATCGCCCTCGACCACGGCGGTGGCCTGCATGTTGGTAGCATCGGACGAGGCCACGTCCGGTTCGGTCATGCAGAACACCGAACGGATCTCGCCGGCCAGCAGCGGCTTGAGCCAGCGTTCTTTCTGTTCCTCGCTGCCGTACTTCCACAGCACTTCCATGTTGCCGCTGTCCGGCGCGCTGCAGTTGAACACCTCCGGCGCCATGAAGCTGCGTCCCGTCTCCTCGGCAATCGGCGCGTACTCGAGCGTGGACAGGCCGGCGCCGAGCTCGGCGTCGGGCAGGAACAGGTTCCACAGGCCTTCGGCCTTGGCTTTCGCCTTGAGCGCCGCCATCTGCGGGGGCTTTTGCCAGCGCGTCCAGTCGCCGCCGGGGTTCTGTTCCGCGACCGCCCGCCAGTAGGCGTCCTCGACCGGCTGGATGTGCTCGCGCATGAAGGCCTTCACGCGCTTGAGGTAATCCTTGGATCTGGCGCTGGGCTCGAAGTCCATCGGCTGATCTCCGCAAGCAAGCCGCCATCCTACTGGAAGAAGGCCGCGCTGTTGATATCATCCCGTCCGGCCATTCATCCAGTACTGATCAATCCGTCTCCCGCTTGGCGGGGGAGGAGCGGGGAGAGGCATTCATGAAAATCCAGAACAGCGTGACGGTGGTGACGGGCGGCGCCTCCGGCCTCGGCGAGGCCACGGTGCGGCGCCTGGTGCAGCACGGCGGCAAGGTGGTTATTGCCGACCTCAACGAAGACCGCGGCCAGGCGCTGGCCGCCGAGCTGGGCAAGGTCGCAGTCTTCGTGCGCTGCGACGTGGCCAGCGAAAGCGATGCGCAGGCGGCCGTGGACGCAGCCATCAGGGGCTTCGGCCGCCTCGACGGCCTGGTGAACTGCGCCGGCATCGGCACGCCGGCCAAGGCGGTCGGCAAGGACGGCCCGCAGCCGCTGGCGCAGTTCGAGAAGGTGATTCGCATCAACCTGACCGGCACCTTCAACATGATCCGGCTGGCCGCCGCGGCGATGCAGGCGCAGGCCGCGAACGAGGAGGGCGAGCGCGGCGTGATCGTCAACACCGCCTCGGTCGCCGCCTTCGACGGGCAGATCGGCCAGCCGGCCTACAGCGCGTCCAAGGCCGGCGTGGTCGGCATGACCCTGCCGCTGGCGCGCGAGTTCGCGCGCTTCGGCATCCGCGTGGTCACCATCGCGCCGGGGCTGTTCTTCACGCCGATGATGCAGCAGCTGCCGGAGGAGGCGCGCGAGTCGCTGGGCCGGCAGGTGCCGTTCCCGCCGCGCCTCGGGCGGCCGGACGAGTTCGCGCAGCTGGTGCAGCAGATTTTCGAGAACGCGATGCTCAACGGCGAGACCATCCGCCTGGACGGCGCGATCCGCATGGCGCCAAAATGAAGGATGCCGGCCTCTCCCGCGGCCACGCGGCGATGCCTTGGTCGGCACGGCCCCAGAATCGAAAAACGCCTTGTCGAAATGCGAGTGGTGGGCCCGCCAGGACTCGAACCTGGAACCAAGAGATTATGAGTCTCCTGCTCTGACCCGTTGAGCTACAGGCCCCTCGTGCCCAAATACTAGCAGCTGCCCTCGCTCCGGAGGAGCGCTTTACGGACGGTTGAGCGCCGTTTCTGCCCGTGATTCGGTGCGTGGCGCTCGATCAGGCCGACTTCTGGAACGAGCCGTAGCGCTCCATCAGGCCGAGGTCGCGCCGGCGCCGGACCAGGTAGTCGAAGGTGCCGGCAATGCGCCACAAGAGGTGCATCTGGTGATAGCCGAAGTTCTCCACCAGGCCGGCGAGCAGCAGGCGCAGCAGGTCGCGGGTATGGGTCGGGCGCAGCCGCGTGCTCTCCTGCAGCAGCACGGCGGTGACCGAGAGGAAGGTGCCCAGCACGATCGCCAGCACGAAGAACAATGCGATGTGCGCCAGTGTGGCGAGGCCCATGAAGTAGACGAAGGGGATCAGCACGTAGCCTGCGCCCTCCACCACCGCGGCGAAGGCCTCGAAGATGAAAAAGAACGGCATGCCGAACAGGCCGGTCATGCCGTAGCGCGGGTTGAAGGTCATGTACCAGTGGCGCAGCAGCGTCTGTAGCGTGCCGCGCTGCCAGCGGTTGCGCTGTGCCGCATGCACGCGCACGGTCTCGGGCACCTCGGTATAGCACACGGGGTCGGGGATGTAGGCGATCCTGAGTCCTTCCCCGCGCTTGTGGGTATGGATGTATTCGTGCAGGCGCACCGTCAGGTCGATGTCGTCGGTGATCGCCTCCGGATCGACGCCACCCATCTCGATGAAGACGTCCTTCTTGACCACCAGGAAGGCGCCGGAGATACACAGCATGCTATTCAGCGTGGCCAGGCCCAGTCGTGACCATTGGAAGCTGCGCAGGTATTCCACCGTCTGCACCAGCGGCAGGAAGCCGCGCGGCAGCCCGTGGCCGACGATGCGCCCGTCCACCACCTCGAGGCCGTTGGCGGGGCGCACGATGCCGCCGGCGGCGATGACGCGCTGGCTGCGCAGGAACGGGCGCACCACGCGCAGCAGGGCGTCCTCCTCGAACACGCAGTCGGCGTCCATGATGCAGAGCATCGGGTAGCGCGCGTAGTTGACGGCGGCGTTGATGGCGTCGGCGCGCCGGCCATTGGCCTTGTCGATGACCACCAGATTGGGGAAGTCAGGCGATTCGTAGACCCCGCGGATGGTGCGGGTCTTGAAGCGGGTCTGCCCGACTTTGTGTACGCGGCGCAGCGCGAAGCGCTGGATCAGGAGCGCCAGCGTGCGGTCGCTGGACCCGTCGTTGACCACGATGACCTCGTGCTGCGGGTAGCGCAGGTTGAGCGCCCCGAGCACCGCGCTGATGATGACCTTCTCCTCGTTGTAGGCCGGGATGATGACGCTAAAGGGCAGCGTCAGCGGCGAGTCGGCGATACGCTGAAACTCGCCGAAGGTGATGCCCTGGTGATAGCGCCGCAGCTGCGTGGTGCCGATCAGGATCAGCAACAGGTAAGTACCGTGCAGGCACAGGTAGTAGCCGAAGATCAGGTACAGCAGCAGGGTGATGCTCATGTCGGCAGCGCCTTCTGCACGGGAATGGCGCCATGCTCCTCGAGCACCTGGCGGCTGATGTCGCGTGCGAAGCCGTCGCTGTGACCGCCGACGGCGGCCTTGAGTCCGGCGCGGCCCTCGTCGCCGGCCTGGTACAGGCTCTCCGCGGCGTTGAAGCGTACCCACCAGGCCGGATCGGCCAGCGCCTTGACCAGCGCCGGAATGGCGCCGCGGCCGCCGAGCCGGCCCAGCGCCTGGGCCGCGGCGCTGCGCACCTCCCAGGCCGGGTCCTCCAGCGCGGCGACGAGGGCCGGGACGACCTGGGTGTCGCCCATCTGGCCCAGCGCCTTGGCACTGCTCAGGCGCAGTTCCAGGTCAGGGCTGCCGAGAAAGCCGCTCAGCCGCGGCACGGCGCGGCTGGCGCGCAGCATGCCGAGCACCCGCACGGCCACCACCATCGCGGCATCCGGTTTCTGCGGGTCCTTTTGATCCAGGAATTCGAGCAATGGGCTGGTGAGCTCGTCACCCATCTCGTACAGGATTTCGGCGGCGCGCTGCAGCGGCCAGGCCGCCGGCAGCGCCAGCGCGCCGAGGATCGCACGCACCGTGTGTACCGCGCCCAGCTGGGCCAGTGCGTGCGCAGCGGCCAGGCGCACATCCAGCATTTCGTCGTTCAGCGCCAGGACGAGGGCGGGCACGGCCAGGTCATGGCTCATGTAGCCCAGGCGCGAGGCGGCGCGCACGCGCAGCGCCCAGCGGCGCGATTGCAGCGCGGTGATTTCGCTCTGCACGAACTGAAAGTGGTCGAAGAATACGCGCAGCTTCATGCGTGCCGGCCGTGGCAGCCGGCTGGCGGTATCGATCAGCACGCTCAGTGCGATGTCCGTATCCGTACCCAGCTCGGGCACCACCGCGCGCGCCTCGATCTGGTCGGCGAGGAAGTCCTGCAGGTAACGCTGCATGCGCCGGCGCAGCCGCTGCACGCGCGCCTCGCGCAGGTCGGAGAGATGGCGGTTGAATACCGCAAAGGCGGCGAGCACGATCACGGCCATCGTCAGGACGATGATGGCGTAGGCGATCAGGGTGAACATCTTCATGTTCAGAACCTCTTGACGAAGCCCACGGTCGCCGTCGTGCGATTGTAGATGTCGCGCCGATCTTCATATTCCACGCCCGCGATCAGTTCCAGAGAGGGGCGCAGCGGCACGTGGTAGTAGGCGCTGTAGGTGTCGGCCGTGGTGAGGATCACGCCCGGCACTGCCGCATCCTTCTCGGGGTCGGCACCGTGGGCAATGCCCAGCACCAGCCGCCGGTCATCGGCAAGGCCGATGTTCAGGCGCAGTGAAACCGCATCGAAGCTTTCTTCATGGAAGGCACGGCCGTAGGTGTAGCGCGCGGTGAGGAAGGTCCGCTCCGTGAACCAGTGGGTGACGCCGGGCTTGTACTGGTCCACCGGGCCTTCGGGGAAGTTCAGCCGCTCGACGTCGAACAGCAGGGTGACCGGCTCGGTCCAGTGCCATTCCAGCCCCGCCGTGTAGGTCTGACGTGCCGAAAAATCCGCGTCCGGCGCGAGCCGCAGCGCCCCGTGCCACTCGAATGCCGGGGTCACGCGGTACGAGAACAGGGCGGTATATAGCGTGTCGGTCGCGCGCGAGCGATCGCGAGCGTCGATCCGGCCGCCCAGGGTCAGCTTGGGGCTGGTGCGGTAGGACAGTTCGAACTCGGCCTCGTTCCAACCGTCACGGTCGCCGCTCAGCCCGCTGTAGCTGAACAGCGAAATGAAAGTCCAGCGCTCGGCTGGAAGCTGCGGCCAATCATGCTGTGCCGCCTGCGATTGCGGTTCGCTTGACGCTCCGGCCGCGATGACGATGGCCGGCCCCGCCACCGCTGCCAAACACGCACCGCAGGCGAGCAGGCGGTTGGCGATGCGCATGTCAAGCTACCCGCGGTGCCTGCCGGCTGTGCAGCGCGCCGGGTGCCTGTCTGCGGTAGAAACCGATGAGGTCATCCACCGTCTGCTCCAGCGTCCAGCGGTGCCGGTAACCGGTGAGCTGGTACAGTCGGTCGAGGATCGGTCGGCGCTGCGGGATCTGCTCGAAGTCCTGGCCGTAAGCCTTGGCAAAGGGCACGTACTGGAGTTCGGAAGCGCTGCCGGCGCGGTGCTTGACCAGCTCCGCCAGCTGCCGGATCGGGACTTCGTGGTCGTTCCCGACGTTGACCACCTGACCGTAGGCGGCCGGCGTGCCGGCCAGCGTGTCCAGCATGGCGACGGTGTCGCGCACGTCGCAGAAGGAGCGGGTCTGGGTGCCGTCGCCGAACACGGTAAGGGGCTCGCCTGTCAGCGCTTGTTGTACGAAGCGGGGCACGACGAAGCCATACATGCCGGACTGGCGCGGTCCGATGGCATTGAACAGGCGCACGATGACCACCGGCAGCTCGTGTTCCTGCGCATAGGCGCGGCCCTGGATTTCGTTGGTGAGCTTGCTGGCGGCGTAGTTGATCAGCGGATTGCGGGTGGACAGCACCACGTCCGCGCCCTCGCGCAGGTTATCGGGCGCGGCATGCGCATACACCGACGAGCTGGAGGGGATCACGATCTGCGCGCGCGAGCCGGTTTTGACCATCGCCTGCAGCACGCGCTCGGTACCGAGCACATTCACGCGCGTGACCTCGATCGGCTGGTTCAGCACGCGGAACATGCCGACCACCGCGGCCATGTGGTAGATGCGGTCGGCGCCGGCGACCGCCGCTTCCAGTTCCGGCCAGTCCAGAATGTCCGCCTCGCTGAAGTGATAGCCCGGGCTGCCCTGGTACAGCAGCACGCTGGCACGCGTGCCGGTGCTGAGGTCATCTACCACCTGCACCTCGTCGCCGCGGGCCAAGTGATACTCGGTCAGGTGCGAGCCGATGAAACCGGCGCCGCCGGTAATCACTACGCGCATGGATGGATTCCCGGAGGAGTGATGAGGTGGTGCACACGCATGGGGTCTCTTCCTTTATCCTTGTGCCGATTAAACTAGCCTCCCTGGCGGTGGCTGCCTATGGATAAAATGACCCAGATCGAGCCCGCGCCGGGCCGGTCGGTATCCTGAGGGGGGTTCAGTGCTTACAGGCGATTCCAGGAAAAAGCCCGAGCTGTCCTCCCCCGCCCGTAACCGGGACGCCCCCGGCGGCCTGAGCGCCGCCGGCGCCGCGCTGCACCAGCGCATCGCCCAGCGCCAGGCGACGGTCGCCGTGGTCGGCCTGGGATATGTCGGCCTGCCGCTGGCGGCCGCCATGCATGCTGCCGGCTTCCGCGTGCTGGGCTTCGACACCGACCCCCACAAGATCGAGCTGCTGAGTCGTGGCGAAAGCTACCTCAAGCATCTGGGGCCCGAACTGGTCACCCGGCTGTGCGCGGACGGGCGCTTCCGCGCCACCGCCGACGAGACCGCGCTGGGTGCTGCCGACGCCATCCTGCTGTGCGTACCGACGCCGCTGGGTCGCCATCACGAGCCGGACATGAGTTTCGTCGAGAACTCCACGCGCATGGTGGCGCGGCAGCTGCGTGCCGGGCAGCTGGTGGTGCTCGAGTCCACCACCTATCCCGGCACCACGCGCGGGCTGTGCCTGCCGCTGCTGGAGCAGGGGGGGCTGCGCTGCGGGCAGGAGTTCTTCCTCGCCTTCAGCCCCGAGCGCGAGGATCCGGGCCGCAAGGACTACGACACCCAGACCATCCCAAAGCTGGTCGGCGGCGTCGATCCGGCCAGCGCGCAGCTGGCGGTCGAGCTGTACGCGGCTGCGGTGCGCCAGGTGGTGCCAGTCGAGAACGCGGAGATTGCCGAGACCGCCAAGCTGCTGGAGAACATCTACCGCGCCGTGAACATCGCGCTGGTCAACGAGCTCAAGCCGGTACTGCGCGACATGGGCATCGACATCTGGAAGGTGGTCGAGGCCGCCGCGACCAAACCCTTCGGTTTTCAGCCCTTCTATCCGGGGCCCGGGCTCGGTGGGCACTGCATCCCGATCGATCCGTTCTACCTCACCTGGCGCGCGCGGGAGTTCGGGCACCATACCAGGTTCATCGAGCTGGCCGGCGAGATCAACAGCGCCATGCCGCGGCAGGTGGTCGCGCGCGCCTACGAGGGCCTGAACCGCATGGGTAAACCGGTGCGCGGCGCGCGTGTGCTGGTGGTGGGCGTGGCCTACAAGGCGGATATCGACGACACGCGCGAGACGCCGGCCGCACCGATCATCTCGCAGCTGCAGGAGGCGGGCGCCGAGGTGCTGTATCACGATCCGCACGTACCGCGTTTCCCGCGCAAGCGGGCCTACGACATCCGCATGGATTCCGTACCGCTCGACGCCGGACGGCTGCGCGCGATGGATGCCGTGCTCATCCTCGTCCGCCACCGTGCGGTGGACTGGCAGCTGATTGCGCGCGAGGCGCCGCTGGTGGTGGACGCCTGCAACGCCATGGCGCCGTTCGCGCCGATCAAGGGCCTGCTGGTCCCCGCCTGACGCCTGCGCAGCGGTTCGGGGGGGCGGGTTTACTCGTCCAGGAAGCTCTTGAGGTAGACCGCCCGCGACGGATGGCGGAGCTTGCGCAGCGCCTTGGCCTCGATCTGGCGGATGCGCTCGCGGGTGACGTCGAACTGCTTGCCGACCTCCTCCAGCGTATGGTCGGTGTTCATGTCGATACCGAAGCGCATGCGCAGCACTTTGGCTTCGCGCGGCGTCAGGCTGGCGAGAATGTTGTGCGTGGCCTCACGCAGGCTCTCGTCGGTGGCCGAGTCGATCGGCGACACCGCGTTGGTGTCCTCGATGAAGTCGCCCAGATGCGAATCTTCGTCGTCGCCGATGGGCGTCTCCATGGAGATCGGCTCCTTGGCGATCTTCAGCACCTTGCGGACCTTGTCCTCGGGCATCTCCATCTTCACCGCCAGCTCTTCCGGCGTCGGCTCGCGGCCCATCTCCTGCAGCATCTGGCGGCTGATGCGGTTGAGCTTGTTGATGGTCTCGATCATGTGCACCGGGATGCGGATGGTGCGGGCCTGATCGGCGATCGAGCGCGTGATCGCCTGGCGGATCCACCAGGTGGCGTAGGTCGAGAACTTGTAACCGCGGCGGTATTCGAACTTGTCCACCGCCTTCATCAGACCGATGTTGCCCTCCTGGATCAGGTCCAGGAACTGCAGGCCGCGATTGGTGTATTTTTTCGCGATCGAGATCACCAGACGCAGGTTGGCCTCGACCATCTCCTTCTTGGCGCGCCGCGCCTTGGCCTCGCCGATCGACATGCGGCGGTTGATTTCCTTGATGTCGTCGATGGTCAGGCCGGTTTCCTTCTCGATGTCCTTGAGACGGCCCTGCAGGGCCACCAGCTCGGCCTTGTGCTCGGCGATCTTGGCCGAGTAGTTGCGCTTGGCGCGGATGAAGCGGTCCCAGAAGCGCGTGTTGGTGACGTGCGCGGGGAACTGCCGCACGAAGTCCTTGTGCGGCATGCCGGCCTGTTGCACGCAGATGGTCATGATGGCGCGCTCCTGCTCGCGGATGCGCTCGACCGTGCTGCGCAGGTTCTGGATCAGCTCATCCACCAGGCGCGGCGCCAGCTTGAAGGTGACGAAGCAGTCGGCCAGTGCGCGCCACTTGGCTTCGGTCTTCTTGTCGCGGGCGCCGTACTTGGCCAGCGCGCGCATCGCTGCCTTGTGCAGCTTCTCCAGCTCGGCGAAACGCTCGGCCGCCTCTTCAGGGTCAGGCCCGGTGTCCACCACCACGCCTTCTTCGCTGTCTTCCTCGTCGTCGTCGGCCGCCGCGGAGGCCTCGGCCGCGGCCGGCGGTACGCTGTCGTCATGCGGCTCGATGTAGCCGAGCAGCACGTCGGACAGCCTGATGGTCTGAACCTCCTCATCCTCGTCCGTGGCTTCGCCGCTGCCGACCTTGGCGTACTCGCGCAGCAGATAGCCGACCGTGTCCGGATAGAAGGCCAGCGCGTGCATGACCTCGGTCAGGCCCTCCTCGATGCGCTTGGCGATGCGGATCTCGCCGTGCCGGTCGAGCAGCTCGACCGAGCCCATCTCGCGCATGTACATGCGCACCGGGTCGGTGGTGCGGCCGAACTGGTCGTCGATCGCCGCCAGGGTGGCGGCGACTTCCTCGGTGGTTTCCTCGTCGTCGTCGCCGGTCGCGGCGGTGTCGGCCAGCAGCAGCTCCTCGGCATCCGGCGCTTCTTCGTGCACCGCGATGCCCATGTCGTTGATCATGTTGATGATGTCTTCGATCTGCTCGGGATCGACGATGTCATCGGGCAGGTGGTCATTGACCTCGGCATAGGTCAGATAGCCCTTTTCCTTGCCGCTGGCGATCAACAGCTTCAGCTGGGACTGCTTTTCGTTGCTCATGCTCGGTTGGACATCCAGAAAGAGGAAGGGAATCCCGGGCGCCGGGCGCAACCGCCTGTTATTGGCCGATTTTCCGACAAGGCCGCGTGAGAACCGATCATTATATCAGAATGACTACCCACGCTTCTAGCGCATCAACCGGAAAAAATCCAGTTATTTCGGGGGTTTGCCGCGGCGCCGCAGCAGGTCGGCCAGTTCCCGGGTTTCGGCCGGGCCCAGACCGCCGGCCGCTTCCTGGGCCAGCAGGGCCTTCACGCGCTGCTCGTCGGCGGCGGCCAGCAGGCGGGCGATGGCGGCCCGGAATTCCGCCCGCGCACCGTCCTCCGGCAAGGCCAGCGCGCTCCCGGCGGCCGCTATCAGGGTGTCCAGGCCGGGCCGGTCCTGCCAGTGCTCGAGCAGGGCGCCGGCGTGTAGCTGTGGGTGGTGCTGCAGGAATTCAATGACCTCGGCCAGCATCTGCGCCCCTTCGGCCTCCAGCCCCCGCAGGCGCTCGAGCTCGCCCACCTCGGCGGCCAGCCGGGGGTGTTCCAGCAGGAGCTGCAGGGCGCGCCGCGCCAGCGAATGGCCGCTGCGCACCGCCTTGGGCGGGGGGCGCGGCGGCGCCGCGCGCTTCTCCGTGCCGAAATACAACGCTTCCACATCCTCGGCCGGCATGCGCGCCAGTTTCGCCACCTGGCCCGCGAGCAGCTTGCGGAAGGCCCCCGGCGGCAGTTTGAGCACATGCGGTCGTGCCAGTTCCACCAGCCGCGCGCGCCCGTCGACGCTGGCCAGGTCCGTTTTCGTCGCCAGCTGGTCGAGCAGGTAGCGTGACAGTGGCAGTGCCTGCTGCAGGCGCTGTTCGAAGGCGGCGCGCCCTTCCCGGCGCACCAGCGTGTCCGGGTCTTCGCCCTCCGGCAGGAACAGGAACTTGATCTCGCGCCCGTCGCGCATGACCGCCAGCGCCCGTTCGAGCGCGCGCCAGCCGGCTTCGCGCCCGGCACGGTCGCCGTCGAAACAGAACACTAGCTCGGCGGTCGAGCGGAACAGCTGCTCCAGGTGCTCCTCGGTGGTGGCGGTGCCGAGCGTGGCCACGGCGTAGGCGATGCCGTTCTGCGCCAGCGCCACCACGTCCATGTAGCCTTCGACCACCAGCAGGCGCGGCAGCTCGCGTAGCGCCTGGCGTGCCTCGTACAGGCCGTAGAGCGTGCGGCCCTTGTGGAAGATCGGCGTCTCGGGCGAGTTGAGGTACTTGGGCGTTTCGTCGCCCAGTGTGCGCCCGCCGAAGGCGATCACGCGGCCACGCGTGTCGCGGATCGGGAACATGATGCGGTCGCGGAAGCGGTCATACACACCGCCGTCGTCCTTGTGGATCGCCAGGCCGGCGGTGACCAGCAGCTTCTCGTCCTTGACCTGGTCGAGCAGGTAGCGCCAGCCGGGCGGGGCGTAGCCGATACCGAAGGTTCTGGCGACCTCGCCGGAGACGCCGCGGCGCTTGAGGTAGTCGATCGCCTTCTGGGTGGTGCGCAACTGCTCGCGGTAGGACTTCGCCGCCTGTTCCATCAGCGCGTACAGCGGCTTGTTGTCGGTGGTCTTCGGGCTGGTCGCCTCGCGCGGCACCTCGACCCCGGCCAGGTGCGCCAGCGCCTCGACCGCGTCGAGGAACTCGAGCCGGTCGTATTCCATGAGGAAGCGCAGCGCGTTGCCGTGCGCGCCGCAGCCGAAGCAGTGGTAGAACTGCTTGGTCGGGCTGACGGTGAACGACGGCGTCTTCTCGTTATGGAACGGGCAGCAGGCCTGCCAGTCGCGGCCGGCCTTTTTCAGCTGGATGCGGCTGCCGATCAGCGCGACGATGTCGGTGCGGCCGAGCAGGTCGTCGAGGAAGGTCTGGGGGATGCGGGGCATGGTCGAAGTCTAACGGCCACCGCGCCGGCTTGCCTCCGCGAATGGCTCGCCGACCTGCCGCTTGGGGAAACTCCGCCATGTCTTCGTTTCCCCTGCGCGGCACCCTTCGGGCTCCGGGTCGGCTGCGCTTGATTTCGCTGCGCCAAGCCGGCACATCGGCCGTTAGCCTGAAAGTTTGGCTTTGATCTTCGCGCTCACCGCGCCCATGTCGGCGCGGCCCTGGACCTTGGGCTTGACCAGCCCCATGACCTTGCCCATGTCCTTGATGCCGGCGGCGCCGGATTCGGCGATGGCGGTCTGGATGATGGCGTCGAGTTCGGCCTCGGACAACGCGGCCGGCAGATAGGCCTGCAGGATGGCGATCTCGGCCTGCTCGGCCGCGGCCAGCTCGGGCCGCCCGCCGGCCTGGAACTGGGCGATCGAGTCGCGGCGCTGCTTGATCATCTTCTCGAGGATGGCCATGACCGCCGTGTCGTCGAGCGTGATGCGCTCGTCCACCTCGCGCTGCTTGATGGCCGAGGCGATCAGGCGGATGACGCCCAGGCGCGCCTTGTCGCCGCCGCGCATGGCGGCCTTCATGTCGTTCTGGATCTGGTCTTTCAGGGACATGGCGTGTCTTTCTTGATCCCTCCTCCTGGATGGGGAGGGGAGGGTGGGGGTGTCGGGCTTACCCCTCCCTCGGTCCCTCCCGCAAGGGGAGGGAGGACAGGGAACGCTGATTTAAAATTGGCGCGGCTGGCGGGTGACGTCGCGCGAGGTGCGCTTGAGCGTGCGCTTGATCGCGGCGGCGCGCTTGCGCTTGCGCTCCTGGCTCGGCTTCTCGAAGAACTCGCGCTTGCGGGTCTCGGTCAGCACGCCGGCCTTCTCGCAGGTGCGCTTGAAGCGGCGCAGGGCGATCTCGAACGGCTCGTTGTCTTTCACGCGTACGCTGGGCATTCCGTCACTACTCGGTCTGGGGCGCACGGGCGCGCGCCGGGAAAAGGGCGCAAATTCTAAGGTTTTTCATGCGCTAAACGCAACTGCCCCACATGTCGTGCGGGCCCGCCCGGGCAGACGAGGGGCCGCAGCCGTAGCCCCAACAAGCAGGATGTAGAATGGCGCAGGCATGAACGCAGCACTGTCCGGCCCGGTCTTGGGCATCGAAACCTCCTGCGACGAAACCGGGGTGGCCCTGTATGCACCGGGTCGCGGCCTGCTGGCCCAGGCCCTGTACAGCCAGGTCGAACTGCACGCCGAATACGGCGGGGTGGTGCCGGAGCTGGCCTCGCGCGACCACGCGCGCAAGCTGACGCCCCTGATCGCGCAGGTGCTGACCGAGTCGGGCATCCCGCCGGAGCAGATCGCCGGCGTGGCCTATACGGCCGGCCCGGGCCTGATCGGCGCACTGTTGGTGGGGGGTGCGGTGGCCTGCGGGCTGGCCTCCGCCTGGAACGTACCGGTGGTGCCGGTGCATCACATGGAGGGCCATCTGCTGGCGCCGCTGCTCGAGAACGACCCGCCCGAATTCCCCTTTGTCGCCCTGCTGGTCTCCGGCGGCCACACCCTGCTGGTCGAGGTGAAGGGCCTGGGGCGCTATCGCATTCTCGGCGAGACCCTGGACGACGCCGTGGGCGAGGCCTTCGACAAGACCGCCAAACTGCTGGGACTGGGCTATCCCGGCGGCCCGCAGCTGGCCAAGCTGGCCGAGCAGGGCATGCCGGGCCGCTTCGCGCTGCCGCGGCCGATGCTGGACCGGCCGGGACTGGACTTCAGCTTCAGCGGCCTGAAGACGGCGGTGCTGCACCTGCTGCAGACCGCCGCCGGCGATGCGCAGACCCGTGCCGATGTCGCACGCGCCTTCGAGGAGGCGGTGGTGGAAACCCTGGCCGAGAAATGCCGCCGCGCGCTGGCGCAGACCGGCGATGCGCGGCTGGTGGTGGCGGGCGGCGTCGGTGCGAACCAGCGCTTGCGTGCGCGTCTGCGCGAGATGGCAGCCGCCGCCGGCGCGCAGGTGTATTACCCGCGCCCGCAGTACTGCACCGACAATGGCGCGATGATCGCGCAGCTCGGTGCCCTGCGCCTGGCCGAAGGGCGCCGGCCGCCCTGCGCGATCGAAGCGCGCGCGCGCTGGTCGCTGGAAGAGCTGCGGCCGGTCGCCGCCTGACACGAGGCACCGCGATGGACCTCATCTGCCTGCGCGAACTCCAGCTCGAGACCGTGATCGGCACCCATGCCTGGGAGCGGCGCATCCGCCAGACGGTCAGCCTGGACCTGGAGATCGGCTTGGATGCGAAGCGCGCGGCCACCAGCGACGCGCTGGCCGACACGCTGGATTACGACGCGCTCGCGCAGCGCCTGGCGGCCTTCGTGGGGGCGGCCGAATTCCGGCTGATCGAGGCGCTGGCCGAGGCCTGCGCACGCCTGGTCATCACCGAGTTCGGCGCCGAACGGCTGACGCTGACCGTGCACAAGCCGGGCGCGGTGCGCGCCGCCACCGACGTCGCCCTGCGCATCACCCGCAGCCGCGCCGACTACCGCTGACGCGCCGCCGGTGACCGCGGTCTTCGTCGGCATCGGCAGCAACCGCGAGCGCGAGCGCCGCATCCGCGAGGCAGTGGCCGCGCTGCGCCGGCGCTTCGGCTCGCTGCGACTGTCGCCGGTCTATGAGAGCGCCGCGGTCGGCTTTTCCGGCAGTCCGTTTTACAACCTGGTCGCGGCTTTCGACTGCGACCTGCCGGCGCGCCAGCTGCTGGCCGCACTGCGCGCCATCGAGCAGGCCTGCGGGCGCGATCCGGCGGCGGCCAAGTTCGCGCCGCGGCCGCTGGACCTGGACCTGCTGCTGTACGGCGACCTCGTCCTCGAGGCGCCGGATCTGCGCCTGCCGCGCGCCGACATCCTGACCTACGGCTTCGTGCTGAAGCCGCTGGCCGATCTGGCACCTGCAGGGCGTCACCCTGTGCTCGGGCGAAGCTATGCGGATTTGTGGGCGGCGTTCGACGGCGCGGGCCGGGAGTTGCAGCGTGTGCAGCTGCCGGGGTTGATGGACGACTAGGTCCAGCCGATGCCGCGGCCGCCATCCACGGCCAGCACCTGGCCGGTGATGAAGGCCGCATCGGCGCTGAGCAGGAAGCGCACCGCCGCGGCGACCTCCGTCGGCGTGCCGATGCGCCCCAGCGGCGTGGCGCGGATCAGCGCGGCGCGTTCGGCCTCGTCCTGCAGCTCGCCCTGCTCGGGCCACAGGATGGTGCCGGGCGCGACGCCGTTGACGCGCACGCGCGGCGCCAGTTCGCGCGCCAGCTGACGCGTGAGCATGGCCAGCCCGGCCTTGGCCGCGCCGTACACCGCATAGCCGGGCAGCGGCCGGCCGGCGTGGATGTCGATGAGATTCACGATGCTGCCCGCGCGCTCGGCCAGGTAGGGCGCCGCCGCCTGGCTCAGGAACAGCGGCGCCTTGAGATTGCTGCCGACCAGCTCCTCCCAGGCTGCCTCGTCGATCGTGCCGAGCGGCGTGCGGTAGTAACTGGAGGCGTTGTTGACCAGGGCGTCGAGCCGGCCCCAGGCGCTGCGCGCCTGCTCGACCAGCTGCGGCAGCGCGGGGGTGTCGAGCAGGTCGGCGCTGAACACATGCGCGGAGTCGTGGCGGGCGCGGTTGAACTCGGCCGCCAGGTTTTCCGTTTCGCTGCGCGAGTGGCGGCAGTGCAGCGCAAGGTTGTAGCCGGCCGCATGCAGACACCGGGCGATCTCGGCGCCGATACGACGTCCGGCGCCGGTGACCAGCGCGACAGCGGCGGCGGTTTTCATGTAGTGTTTCCCGTTCCCGGCGATGCACGCCGAAGCTTGCCACCGGCCCAGTTTACACAGTGAACAACACGCTCGAAGTCATCCTGCTCGGCGTCATCGAGGGGATCACCGAATTCCTGCCGATCTCCAGCACCGGCCATCTGCTCATCGCCCAGCACTGGCTGGGCCCGCGCTCGGACATGTTCAACGTGGCGATCCAGTCCGGTGCCATGCTGGCGGTGGTGCTGATCTACTGGCGGCGCCTGCTGGAACTGTTTCGCAATCCCATGCAGCCGGACAATCGCGACTACCTGGCCAAGCTCGGCGTGTCCTTCGGTGTGACCGTGCTGTGCGGCACCATCGCCGGCCTGCTCGGCTTCGAGCTGCCGGAGGAGGTGGCGCCGGTGGCCTGGGCGCTGGTGATCGGCGCGCTGTTCATCTTTCTGGTCGAATGGTGGGTGCGCCACCGGCCGTCGAGCGAGACCGTCACCTGGACGGTGGCGATTGGTGTGGGTCTGGCGCAGATGGCGGCCGGCATCTTCCCCGGGCTGTCGCGCTCGCTCTCGACCATTTTCGTGGCCATGCTGCTGGGCCTGAGCGCGCGGCCCGCGGCCACCCAGTTCGCCTTCCTGGTCGGCATCCCGACCATGTTTGCGGCCGGCGTATTCCAGTACCTCGAGATGAGCGGCCAGCAGGTGGACCACGAACCCTGGGCGGATCTGGCGCTCGGTTTCGCGGTGTCGGCGATCGTGGCCTTCGTGGTGGTCAAGTGGCTGCTGCGCTTCATCCAGACGCACAGCTTCGTGCCCTTCGCCTGGTATCGCCTGGCGGTGGGACTGTTCCTGCTCACCTGGGTCATTCCGAACGGGGAATGATGGCGGGCTAGCCTGGCGGCGCGGTTTTGATCCAGTCCGTGATCGCGCGGATGCGCCGCTCGCGCAGCTCGCGTCCGACGGCCTCGCCCTGCAGGCCCTGCGCCACGACGTCCTTCGCCGTCACTGCGCTCGCTACGCGCAACGCTTCGCGCAGGAAGTCGGCCTGCGGATAGGCGCGGTTCTCCAGGCCCAGGCGCCCGCGCGCGTCGCACTCGCAGGCCTGCAGGAACTGCTCGAAGCGTGCCGGCTGGCGGAAGGCGTCGTTGCGCTCCAGCAGCTCCATGACGGTACTCGGCCGCAGCTGCCCGGCCTGATGCACCAGCAGGTGGTGGCGGGTGACGCGCAGGGCCAGCTCGCGGCAGTCATTCGGCACGCGCAGCCGCGCGCACAGCTGTTCGACGCATTCGAGGCCGCGCACCTCGTGGCCGTAGTGGTGCGGCAGGATCTCGCGCGGGCTGAGCGCCTTGCCGAAGTCGTGGCACAGCACGGCGAAGCGCACCTCGAGCGGCGCCGCGCGCCGCGCCGCCTGGGACAGCGCCATGAGCACGTGCAGGCCGGCATCGATCTCGGGATGGTGCTTCGGCGTCTGCGGCACGCCGAACAGCGCGTCGAGCTCGGGGAACAGTCTGGCCAGCGCGCCGCATTCGCGCAGCAGTTCGAAGAACGCCGCCGGGTCGTCCTGCATCAGCGCGCGGCGGGCTTCCTGCCAGACCCGCTCGGGCTGCAGTGCATCCACCTCGCCCGCTGTGGTCATCTGTCGCATCAGCGTCAGGGTTTCTTCGGCCACACGGAAGCCCAGCGGCCGAAAACGGCTGTAAAAGCGCGCCACGCGCAGGATGCGCACGGGGTCTTCGGCGAAGGCCGGCGATACGTGGCGCAGCACGCGCGCGGCCAGATCGCGTTGCCCGCCGTAGGGGTCGATCAGCGCGCCGGTTTCGTCCTCCGCGATGGCGTTGACGGTCAGGTCGCGCCGACGCAGGTCCTCCTCCAGCGTCACGGATGGATCGGCGTGGAACACAAAGCCGTGGTAGCCCGGCGCGGTCTTGCGTTCGGTGCGCGCCAGCGCATACTCCTCCTTCGTCTCGGGGTGCAGGAACACGGGAAAGTCGCGCCCGACCGGCAGGAAGCCGCGCGCCTGCATCGCCTCCGGCGTGGCGCCGACCACGACCCAGTCGCGCTCGCCCGCCGGCAGCCCGAGCAGCCGGTCGCGCACCGCGCCGCCGACCCGATAGATCCGCAGGTCCGTCATGGACGCCATGATGCCCTGTTCAGGGCGCGGGCGGCACCGGCGGCATGCGCCTGGACAGCGGCGTGATCTCGCGGCCCAGGCGCCAGTCGAAGGCCACCGCGTGCTCCATCACGCGCTGCACGTAGGTGCGCGTTTCGTCGAACGGGATGTTCTCGACCCAGACGTCGGCCGGCAGGCGCGCGTGCGGGCGCCAGCCCTGTACGCGGTGCGGGCCGGCGTTGTAGGCGGCGGTGGCCATGGCCATGTTGCCGCTGAAGCGGTCGCGCATCTGGCGCAGGTATTCGGCGCCCAGGCGCAGGTTGGCAGCCGGCTCGAGCAGCGTGCGTTCGCCGTGGTAGGTCAGGCCGATATCGCGCGCCACCTGCCGCGCGGTGGACGGCAGCAGCTGCATCAGGCCGATCGCGTTGGCATGCGAGCGCGCATCCGGGATGAACAGGCTTTCGGCGCGCATGATGCCGTACACCCAGCCGCTGTCCACGGCCGCCTTGCGCGCGGCACCGAGCGCCTCGTCCTTGTACAGTAGCGGGTAGCGCAGGTGCAGGTCGTCCCAGTATTCGGACCTGGCCAGGGTCATGATCGCCTGCGGGTGCCAACCCCAGCTCTGGGCGATGATGGCCGACTGGCGCAGCTCCAGCGGACTCTGGCCCGCGGTGAAGCCGCGCCATTCGTTCCGGGCCTGCGGTAAAAAGCCGAGCGCATGGAACTCGCGCGCGCGCAGCGCGGCGGGTTGCAGCGCCAGCCGGCTGCGCAGAGCCGGATCCGCCGGCACCGGCTGGTGCCGCAGCGCATAGGACCGGCCGATGCGATCGGCGGCGAGATAGGGGTAGTAGCCGCGCTCCACCGCCAGCGCGGCATACAGTGCGCGCGCCTGCTGTGCATGGGCTTCGCCCGGCAGGCCCTCGTGGCTGCGTGCCAGCCAGTAGCGCCAGCGCTGCTCGCCGCGCTCTTCGTCGGGAAGCTGTTCGATCCAGGCGCGCGCCTTGTCCCAGGCGCTGTGGTAGATCGCGGTGCGCAGGCGCCATTCGCGTGCGTCCGTATCCGCGGGATTCCGTGCCAGCCGGCTGTACCAGTCCAGCGCCTCGGGTTGGCGGTCCAGCGCCAGCTCCAGGCCCAGATAACCGAGCGCCTGGTCGCGCTCGTCCTGGGTCCTGAGGTAGTGACGTGCGAGCCCCTCGTACAGCTGCGTTGCGCGCAGCGGGTCATTGCGGGCGGCGAGTCGCAGTCCCAACACAATCACCTCGGCGCTGATGCCGGGCTCGGGGTCGTCAATGAGTTCTTCCAGTTCGTCGAAGGGATCCTTGCGGATCTCGAGCCATAATTCCGCGTTGCGCTTCGCGCGGCCGGACAGGCGTTTGGCCAGCGCCCGCACCAGACGCGCCTCGCCCGCGGCCATGGCCAGCCGGATACGTGTCTGTACCAGGTCGGCGTCGAGCTGGCCGCGATCCTGCAACCATTCGAACAGGGGATCGCAAGCGGCCGGCAGGCTCTCGGGCGACAGCCACAGCTGCTTGGCCTCCGCCAGCGCCGCATCGCCGCGGCCCAGGCGGACATTCGCGCGCGCGTGCAGGCAGCGCAGCTCGGAATCGTCGCTGGGCTGGTAGAACTCGGCCACCTGCCGCCACTCGCCGCGTCGTGCCAGATCCTTGAGCCAGCGGTTGCGCAGGTTGGCGGCGGCGCCCAGGTCGGGATACTGCGTGAACAGCGCCGCCAGGCGCGCATCCTGCACATTGCCGCGCCGGAGCCGGTATTCCAGGTCGGCGGCTTCGAGGTAGGGGTAGAGGGGGTAGCCTTCGAGCGCGCGGGCGGACTGCCGGATGCCGGGCCAGCCGCCGCCCTGGGCCTGCACATAAAGGTTGCGGAAGCGCTCGCGCTGGGCGTGTAGCGTGCTGTCATCTGGCGTTGCCAGCGCCTGGCCAGAGGCGAGCAGCCCCGTGAAACCGAGAATCGTTACGAGAAGAAAACGGCGCATGCGATGGGGTCCGGGAAAGTCGCCATGACCGCGGCAGGCGTAGCCAAAAAGGCCGTTGATATATCATGCGCAGCGGATCGACGCCATGCTGAGCACTCTTCTCATTTATGTCGCCACCGGCGTCGTCGCCGGTCTGCTGGCCGGTTTGTTCGGTGTCGGCGGCGGGATGATCATGGTGCCGGCGCTGGCGCTGGTGCTGCCGGCGCAGGGTGTGGGCAGCGCCATCATCCTGCAGGTCGCCATCGCCACTTCGCTGGCGGTGATCTCGGCTACCTCGATTTCCTCGATGTACCGGCATCACCAGCTGCAGGGCATCCTCTGGCCCACCTTCCGCGCCATGGCGCCGGGGCTGGCCGCGGGCTCGGTGGCGGGCGCGTTCCTGGCGGACCAGCTGTCCAGCCGCACGCTGGCGCAGATCGTCGGCATCGGTGCGCTGCTGACGGCCGTGCAGATGTGGTTCGATTTCAGGCCACGCGCGCACACGCCGCTGCCGGGGCCCGCCGGGCTGTCGCTGGCCGGTGGCGTGATCGGTGTGCTGTCCGCACTGATCGGCATCGGCGGCGGCTCGCTGACGGTGCCCTTCCTGAGCTGGTGTAGCGTGCAGATCCGGCAGGCCGTCGGCACCGCCGCCGCCTGCGGTATTCCCATCGCCTGGGCCGGCGCGGCGGGTTTCATCGTCGCGGGCTGGGATGCGCCGGGGCGGCCGCCCTGGAGCCTGGGCTATGTGGACCTGGCCGCCTTTGCCGGCATCGCGCTGGCCAGCGTGCCCACCGCGCGTCTGGGCGCGAGCCTGGCGCATCGCCTGCCGCCGCGGACACTCAAGCGCGCCTTCGCCGTACTGCTGCTGCTGATCGGCGTGAAGATGCTGCTGGGTTGAGTTTGGCATGCGCTGAGCGCATCACCCGGACAAGGAAATCCGTATACTTTTGCGCTTCATCCCGAGCCTCTTGCTTCCGGAGTCCTCATGTCCAAGCTGATCCCGCCGCACGGCGCCGCCGAGCTCAAGCCTCTGTTCGTCTACGACAGCGCGCGCCACCACGCGCTGCTGCGCGAGGCGGAGGGCCTGCCATCGCTGCTGCTCAATTCCGCCGCGGCGGCCAATGCGGTGATGCTGGGCGCCGGCTACTTCACGCCGCTGGCCGGTTACATGAACCTCGCGGATGCGCTCTCGGTGGCGGAGAAGATGCAGACCACGGGCGGGCTGTTCTGGCCGGTGCCGGTGGTCAACCTGACGAAGGACAGCGGCATCAGGGCCGGCTCCCGCATCGCGCTGCGCGATCCCAACGTCGAGGGCCACCCGGTGCTGGCCGTGATGGACGTGCAGGCGGTCGAGGCGGTCAGCGACGAGCAGATCCGCTTCATGGCGGAGAAAATCTTCGGCACGCTCGATCCCAAGCACCCGGGCGTGGCGGTGTTCACGGGCCTCGGCAACACGCTGCTGTCCGGCCCGATCGAGGTGCTGAATTTTTCCTACTTCCAGACCGATTTCCCCGACACCTTCCGCACTGCAGTGGAGATCCGCAACGAGATCAGCGAGCGCGGCTGGAGCAAGGTCGTGGCCTTCCAGACCCGCAACCCGATGCACCGCGCGCACGAGGAGCTGTGCCGCATGGCGCTGGAGCGGCTGAAGGCCGACGGCCTGGTGATCCACATGCTGCTGGGCAAGCTCAAGGAAGGCGACATCCCCGCGCCGGTGCGCGACGCCGCCATCCGCAAGATGGTGGAGCTCTACTTTCCGGCCAACACCGTGATCGTCAGCGGCTACGGCTTCGACATGCTCTACGCCGGGCCGCGCGAGGCCCTGCTGCACGCGGTGTTCCGCCAGAACATGGGCGCCACCCACCTGATCGTCGGGCGCGACCATGCCGGCGTCGGCAACTACTACGGCCCGTTCGACGCGCAGGAAATCTTCAAGCAGGTGCCGAAGGGTGCGCTGAAGATCGAGATCTTCGCCGCCGACAACACGGCCTGGAGCAAGAAGCTCGGCCGCGTGGTGATGATGCGCGAAGCCCCCGACCATACCCCGGAGGACTTCATCAACCTGTCCGGCACCAAGGTGCGCGAGATGCTGGGCAAGGGCCAGGCCCTGCCGCCGGAATTCTCGCGCCCCGAGGTCGCCAAGATCCTGATGGCCTACTACCAGAGCATCGGCGGCTGACACGGCGCATTCGCCAGGCAGGCAGCTTGCAAACGCCGGGCGCGGGCCTATCCTCTCAGAAGGGGCAGCACAAGGGAGGCCGGGAGGTGCGAAGTCGATGCGGCATGAGGGGCGGGTGGACGCTGGGCCTGGCGCTGGCGGTCCTGCTGCCGCTGCCCGCACCGGCGCAGACCGGCGAGATCCACATCTACCGCGGTGCCAACGGCGTCCCGCTGTACACCGACCGCAAGATCACCCCCCGCATCACGGAGGACGTCTACGCCTACATCGGCAAGTACGGGCGCCCGACCGCGGTGCTCTCCTGCCAGGGCTTGACCGAGGCCGGCCTGCAGGCGCGCGGCGCGCAGTACCAGCACCTGATCGACCGCCATGCGCGCAGCTATGGTGTCGATCCCGCGCTGGTCAAGGCCATGATGCGGGTGGAGTCCTGCTTCGACGCCAATGCGGTGTCCAAGGTCGGCGCGCAGGGCCTGATGCAGCTGATGCCTTACACCGCGCAGAAGCTCGGCGTGCGTAACAGCTTCGATCCGGACGAGAACATCCGCGGCGGTGTGCAGTACCTGAGCGGCTTGCTCAAGCGTTTCAACAACAACCTCGAGCACGCGATCGCTGCCTACAACGCCGGGCCGCTCAACGTGGAAAAGTACCGCGGCGTGCCGCCGTTTACCGAGACCCAGTCCTACCTCAAGCGGGTGCTGGCGCATTACCGGCGCTACGCGCCTTAGCAGGCCGCCGAGAACAACCCCCTCCCCCTTGGTGGGCGAGGTACGAGGTGAGCGAAGCGCGCAGGGCTGGGGTGAAGAAATCGGGTGCCATTTATGGCGACGGTTCCCGCTCCAGCCGCTCGATGCGATCCAGCACCGATACGAACCTGCGCCCGAAGGGCGTGAGGCGGTACTCGGTGTGCAGGGGTTTTTCGTCGAATACGATCTTCTCCAGGATGCCGTAGCGCCGCAGCTTGGTCAGGCGCTCGTTCAGCACCTTGGTGCTGATACCAGGGATGCGCTGCGCCATGGCGCCCGGGCGCCGTACGCCGTCGCGGACGCACGCGATCACCGACAGGCTCCATTTGCAGCCGATGACGTCCTCGACCATCCGTGCGGCCGATGGCGCCGGTGTCTCCTTCATGCCGTTTCCCCTGCTGCCAATGTCTCGCGCGTCCGCACCCGCGTCCGCTGCGCGGACGGCACCGTGACGCGCCACCATACGCACCAAAAAGTACCTACTGTCGCCGCGGCCTGCGGCGCGCTAAATAAGCCATATGTGATCGATTATAGACAGGAGGTGCCTATGCGAAAGCCGATTCTGGCCGCCTTGCTGGCGATGCTGCCGCCGCTGGCGCTGGCGGCCGAGCCGCCGCCGGTCCCGTATCCCGACGACTACCGCGACTGGCGGCACGTCAAGAGCATGGTGATCGAGCAGGGGCACCCGCTGTACGACTCCTTCGGCGGCATTCACCACATCTATGCCAATCCGAAGGCGCTCGAGGGCTATCGTACGGGCCGTTTTCCCGACGGTGCAGTGCTGATCTTCGACCTCTTCGAGGCGCAGGCCGCGGACCATGCCCTGACCGAGGGCCGGCGCAAGGTGCTGGGCGTGATGCACAAGGACAGCCGCAGGTTCGCAGCCACCGGCGGCTGGGGCTATGAAGGCTTCGGCGGCGGCGACCGGAACACCCGCGCCGTCGGCAAGAACGCCGCGACGGCCTGCCACGCCTGCCACGCGCAGCAGAAGGACCGCGATTACGTGTTCAGCGCGCCGCGCGATTGAAAGCCGCCCGGCGCCTGGGTTAGCGTGGGGGCATGACCGCGCTCGCCCTTGCCGCTGCCGCCTGGGTCCTGCTGCACGTGCTGGTGGCCGGCACATTCCGGCCGGCGCTGGCGGCGCGCCTGGGCGAGCAGGGCTTCCGTGCGCTGTTTTCCGTGCTGAGCGCACTCAGCCTGGGCGTGCTGATCTGGGCCTATGTCGAGGCGCCCGTGATCTGGCTGTGGCCGCCCAGTCCTGCGCTCAACCTGGTGGCGGCCCTGCTGATGCTGCCGGCCTTCCTGCTGCTGGTGATGGCGCTGCGCCCCAGCAATCCGACCCTGGCCGGCGCGGATCTGCTCTTGGGCAATCGGCTCCCGGTCACCGGCGTCACCCGCATCACGCGACACCCCATGCTGTGGGCCTTCACGCTGTGGGCCGTGGCGCATCTGCTCGCCAATGGCGACCTGGGGACGCAGCTGCTGGCGGGCGCCGTGCTGCTGACGGCGCTGAACGGCATGCGCTCGATCGATCGCAAGAACCGGCGCCGGCTGGGCGAGGCCTATCTCGCGTTCGAGCGCCAGACCTCGATCGTGCCGTTCGCCGCGATCCTGCAGGGCCGCAACGAACTGCGCCTGCGCGAGATCGGCTGGCTGCCGCTGGTACTGGGCCTGCTGCTGTATGCCGGTGCCTTCTGGCTGCATGGACGGCTGGGTGCGCCCATCCTGCTGTAAGGTTCCGCTACAGCAGCAGCTCCATCCGCCGCACCGCGGGCAGCGCGATGCCGTTGCGGCGCAGGCCGGCGGCGCTTTCCCGCACCACGCGCAGGCCGAGCCGCTCGTAGAGCCGCTGCGCGGCGGGGTTGGTCTCCGCCACGTCCAGCGCGAGCCTGGCCAATCCAGCGCCGCGGGCGTGTTGCATCTGTTCGCGCAGCAGGCCTGCGCCGATGCCGCGGCCGCGGTGCGCCGGCGCCACGCCGAGGTTGGCGACGTACAGCGTGCGCCGGCCCGGCGGCGGCATCCAGCGTGTCGTCTGCATGGCCCGGCGCAGCACCGGCAGGCAGGCCAGGCGGTAGAAACGCAGCAGCTGGCGCAGCGTGTCGCGGCTCAGCGCGGCATAGTCGGCGCCGCTGTAGAACGCGCCGATGCCCACGACGCGGCCGTCGTATTCGGCCACGCGGTGGTTGCGGCAACCGAACAGGCCCGCACCGTCGGTGAAGGCGTAGCCGAGAAAATCGCGCGCGTTGCGGCGGCCCTGGGTGAAGACGTATTCGAAGCCTTCCGGCCCCGCGCTGTAGATGAGCGGCACCGCCAGCTCCGCATCGCGCGGCTCGGCCGGCCGGAAACGCAGATTCAAGCGGATTCGCGCCGGGCAGTCATTTCCGGCTGGCCGCTGTCGGGCTTCTCGGCCTTGAGCCAGTGCACGCCCTTCAGCTCGCACTCGAGGATCGCCTGGCGCAGGGCGGCAATCGCCTTGGGCCGCGGGAAGCTCTTGCGCCAGGCCAGCGCGATGCGCCGCGACGGGCCCTGGCCCGTGAACGGCCGCGCGCTCAGCAGCGCGCTGTCCACGGCACTTTCCTCTACCGAGCTTTTCGGCAGCACGGTGATGCCCAGGCCGCTCGCCACCATGTGGCGGATGGTTTCCAGGCTGCTGCCGGCCAGGGGTCGCGGCAGCTCGCCCTCGGCCTCGCGGCAGTCGGGGCAGGCCTCCAGCACCTGCTCGCGGAAGCAGTGGCCGGGCCCGAGCAGCAGCAGATTCTCGGCCGACAAGTCATTCGGGGGAATACTGCGCCGCGCGCTCCAGGGATGATCCTTCGGCATCACCACCACGAAGGGCTCGTCGTACAGCGGCCAGGTGTCTACGCCGGGCTGGCTGAAGGGCAGGGCGACGATGATGACGTCGAGTTCGTTCTGGCGCAGCTGGCGCGACAATACCGCAGTGAAGTTCTCCTCGATCAGCAGCGGCATGCCGGGCACCGCGTCGCGCAGGCGCGGCACCAGCCGCGGCAGCAGATAAGGCCCCACGGTATAGATCACGCCGAGGCGCAGCACGCCGCTGAGCTCGTCCTGCCCCTGCTGCGCGAGGGTTTCCAGCGCAGCGACCTCGGCCAGCACGCGGCGGGCCTGCTCGATGATGCGCTCGCCGACCGGGGTGGGCCGCGCCTCGCTGCGGTTGCGCTCGAACAGTGTGACGCCCAGCTGCTCCTCGAGTTTGCGGATCGCGACCGATAGCGTCGGCTGGCTGACGAAGCAGCGGTCGGCGGCGCGGCCGAAATGGCGCTCCTTGTCCAGGGCTACCAGGTAGCGCAGCTCGGTCAGGGTGATGGCGGAGGGGCGCGTGACGCTCACGGGCAGGCCCTGTGCGACGGCTTACGCCAGCCAGTCGCGCGGCTTGAGGAAGCGTTCGTACAGCGCCGCCTCGGCCGTGCCCGGGTCCGGCTGCCAGTCGTAGCGCCAGGCGGCCAGCGGCGGCAGCGACACCAGGATCGATTCGGTACGGCCGCCCGACTGCAGCCCGAACAGCGTGCCGCGGTCGTGCAGCAGGTTGAACTCGACGTAGCGCCCGCGGCGGTACAGCTGGAACTCACGCTCGCGCTCGCCGTAGAGCATGTCCTTGCGGCGCTCGAGGATCGGCAGGTAGGCGTCGAGGAAGTGATCGCCGACGCTGCGCACGAAGGCGAAGCAGCGTGCGAAGCCGCCCTCGCTGACGTCGTCGAAGAACAGCCCGCCGATGCCGCGCGGTTCATTGCGGTGCGGCAGGTAGAAATATTCGTCGCACCAGCGCTTGAAGCGCCGGTAGGCGTCTGGCGCGTAAGACGCGCAGGCGGCGCGTGCGGTGGCGTGCCAGTGGCGCGCGTCCTCCTCGAAGCCGTAGTACGGCGTGAGATCGAAACCGCCGCCGAACCACCACACCGGTGCCGCGCCCGTGCGCTCGGCCA
Source organism: Nevskiales bacterium (assembly GCA_035574475.1). Taxonomy (NCBI): domain Bacteria; kingdom Pseudomonadati; phylum Pseudomonadota; class Gammaproteobacteria; order Nevskiales; species Nevskiales bacterium. Next base: position 28,251 of record DATLYR010000017.1, read on the forward strand.
GGAAGCAGCGCAGGTTCATGTGCGTGGTCGGCGCGTAGGGGTTGCGCGGATGCAGCACCAGCGACAGGCCGGCGGCGCGAAAGCCTGCGCCGGCCAGCTCCGGCCGCTGCGCGCTGGCGGCGGGCGGCAGGCGGTCGCCCTGCACCTGCGAGAAATTCACGCCGGCGCGCTCGAACACGGCGCCATCGGTTAGCACGCGGCTCTCGCCGCCGCCTCCCCCGGGCCGTTGCCAGCCATCGGCACGGAAGCGCTGGCGTGGCTCGTGTGCCTCCAGTGCGGCGCAGATGCGGTCCTGCAGCGCGCGCAGATACTGCGCGACGGCGGTGAGATCGGGAACGTCAACCAGCGTGTCGGGCATGGGTGGAGTCTATACCACGGCCGCGGCGCGGATGAAGCTTATCCGCCGGGCCGCAGCACGCGGCCCGTACGCGCGTCGCGGATCTCGCTCGGGGCGGCTGCGCCACCGGTGGCGCCGGGCAGCAGGGCATCGATGCGGCCGTGGAAGTAACGGCGCAGCTGCAGCGCGTTGCGCGCCGGTGGCCGCGCCGCGGGATTGGCGCTGGTCGAGACCAGCGCACCGCCGAAGGCCTCGCACAGGCTGCGTGCCAGCGGGTGCGCGGTGACGCGCACCGCCAGCGTGTCGTGTACACCGCGCAGCTCCACCGGTACCCACTGCTGCGCCGGCAGCAGCCAGGTCACCGGCCCCGGCCAGCTCTCCATCACGCGGTTGTACAGGCCCTGGTGCAGCGGCGCGAGGAACGGCTCCAGGTCGGAGAAATGCGCCGCGATCAGGATCAGGCCCTTGGCCATCGGCCGCTGCTTGAGCGCCAGCAGTCGTCGCACGCTGTCGAGCCGCAGCGGGTCGCAACCCAGGCCCCAGACCGCCTCGGTCGGATAGGCGACCAGGCCCCCACGCCGCAGGCAGCGCACCGTCTGCTGGAGGTGCCAGTCGGTCATGACAAAGCCCTCAGGCCGGCTTGGGTCGGGTGGTCTTCGAGGCGGCCTTGTGGACCGCCTTGCGCGGGGGTTTTTTCGCGGCCGGGGCTTTGACCGGCGCGGCTTCGGCGGCGGGTGTCTTGCCGGCCGCTTCCGTGTCTTTCGGGCCCTGACCGGCTTTGCCGCCGCCGCGGCCGAAGCGACCCTTCTTCTCCGGCGCGGCGGCGATCAGCGCCTCGCATTCCTCCCGCGTGAGCGAGGCCGGCTCGCGGTCCTTGGGGATCTTGGCGTTCTTCTTGCCGTCGGTGATGTAAGGCCCGTAGCGGCCGTTGAGTACCTGGATGTCCGTACCCTCGAAGCTCTTGATGATACGGTTGGCGTCGGCCTGCTGCTTCTCGCGGATGACCTCGAGCGCGCGCTCCGGCGTGATGGTGTAGGGATCGTCCGGCGCCTTCAGCGACACGAATTTCTTGCCGTAGCGCAGGTAAGGGCCGAAGCGGCCGATGTTGGCGACGATCTCCTCGCCCTCGGGTGTGGCGCCGAGCGTGCGCGGCAGCACGAACAGGGCGAGCGCCTCCTCGAGCGTGATCGTGTCCATACGCTGGCCCGGCCGCAGGCCGGCGAACTTCGGCTTGTCGGCGTCCTCCTTGGTGCCGATCTGCACGAACGGACCGAAGCGACCCATGCGTACACTGACCGGTTTTCCCGATACGGGATCGGTGCCGATCTGGCGCGCCTGAGCCACTTCCTCGCGCGACAGGCTGGCCTTCTCGTCCAGCTGTTTCTTGAAGTGTTTCCAGAAATCCTTCAGCAGCGGGATCCACTCGCGCTCGCCGCGCGAAATCGCATCGAGCTGGTCCTCCAACTTTGCAGTGAACGCGTAGTCCACATACTGGGTGAAGTGCTGGGTCAGGAACTTGTTGACGATGCGGCCGACGTCGGTCGGGTAGAAGCGCCGGTTCTCCAGCGTGACGTACTCGCGGTTGAGCAGGGTGGAGATGATGCTGGCATAGGTCGAAGGCCGGCCGATGTCGTATTCCTCCAGCGCCTTGACCAGACTGGCCTCGGAATAACGCGGCGGCGGCTCGGTGAAATGCTGCTCGGTAAGGATGCCGACCAGCTCCAGCCGCTCGCCGATCTCGACCCGCGGCAGCACGCGCGACTCCTCGTCCTTGTCCTTGCCGGGCTCGACATCGTCGCGGCCCTCCTGGTACACGGCCATGAAGCCGGGCTCGACCAGGGTCTGGCCGGTAGCGCGGAAGCTGTTGCCCTTGCCGGCCGCCAGGTTGAGCGCGACGGTGTCGAACAGCGCCGGCTGCATCTGGCAGGCCAGCGTGCGCTTCCAGATCAGCTCATAGAGCCGCGCCTGGTCGGGCGTGAGGTATTTGTGGACCGAGGCGGGATCGCGCGCCGCCGAGGTGGGCCGGATCGCCTCGTGCGCCTCCTGCGCGTTCTTCGACTTGGTCTTGTACTGGCGTGGTTGCGGCGGCAGCGCTTTCTCGCCGAAGCGGGCCCTGATGACCTCCCGCAGCTCGGCCAGCGCCTCATCGGCAAGACTCACCGAGTCGGTGCGCATGTAGGTGATCAGACCGACGCTCTCGCCGTCGATGCTGACGCCTTCGTACAGCTGCTGCGCAGTCTTCATGGTGCGGCTGGCGCCGAAGCCGAGCTTGCGCGAGGCCTCCTGCTGCAGCGTCGAGGTGGTGAAGGGCGGGGCGGGATTGCGCGAACGCTGCTTCTTCTCGATCGAGGCGACC
>DATLYR010000018.1 GCA_035574475.1 Nevskiales bacterium
CGAACTCCTCGGCTGGCCGCACGCCCCGTTCGAGACTCCCGCCGACATTCTCGCCGCCTGGCGCGCGGCCGGCCGCCGCAGCCGCGCCGACTACGACGCTTGGCAAGCCCGCCTCGCCGCGCTACCGGCCGCCGAGCGCGCCGAGTTCGAGCGCGTGCAGGCCGGCGAACTGCCCGCCGGCTGGCACGAGGTGCTCGCCGGCTACAAGCGCGGCGCCGCCGCCGCGACCGAGCCCAAGCCCGGCATCTTCGCCTCCGCCGAGATCAACGACCTCCTCGCCGCGGTGCTGCCCGAGCGCATGGTCGGCTGCGCCGACCTCGAGGCGCCGACTAGCCACAAGCGCAGCCTCGCCGCCTTCACCGCCGAGGACCGCCGCGGCGCCTATGTGCACTGCGGCGTGCGCGAACACCTGATGGGCGCGATGGCCAACGGCATGGCGGCCCACGGCGGCATCATCCCACTGGCGGTCACCTACTTGGCATTCTCCGACTACGAGCGCCCGGCGATGCGCATGGCCGCGCTGATGGGTTTGCCGGTGAAGTTCGTGTTCAGCCACGACTCGATCGGCGTCGGCAAGAACGGCCCGACGCACCAGCCGGTCGAGATCCTCGCCTCGCTGCGCGCCATGCCCAACATGCTGGTGATGCGCCCGGCCGATGCGGTCGAGGCGGCCGAGTGCTGGGAGATTGCGCTCGAACACCGCAGCGGCCCCTCCACCCTGGTGTTCTCACGCCAGGCACTGCCGGCGGTGCGTCGTACCCCTACGGCCGAGAACCTGTCGCGGCGCGGTGCCTATGTCCTCGCCGAGGCCGCAGGTGGCAAGCGCCTGGTCACGCTGCTGGCGACCGGCTCCGAAGTCGCCCTGGCGCTGGAGGCCCGCGCCTGCCTGCAGGCCGAAGGCATCCCGACGGCGGTGGTGTCGATGCCTTGCTGGGAACTCTTCGACGCGCAGGATGCTGCCTACCGCAAGGCCGTGCTCGGCGAAGGCACGGTGCGGGTGGCCGTCGAGGCGGCGCTGCGCTTCGGCTGGGACCAGTACCTCGGCAGCCGCGGCGGCTTCGTCGGCATGACCGGCTTCGGCGCTTGCGGCCCGGCCGACCAACTCTACGAGCACTTCGGCATCACACCGGCGGCGGTGGCCGCCGAGGCGAAGCGCCACCTCTGACCCCGACACGAAGAGAACACCATGCACAAGATCGTCTTTCTCGACCGCGCCACCATCGCCCCGCAGATCCGCTTGCGCCAGCCCGGCTTCGCCCATGAACTGATCGAGTATGACAGGACGCGCCCGGAGGAGGTGGTCGAACGCCTCGCCGGCGCCTCCATCGCCATCACCAACAAGGTGGCACTCCCTGCCGCCGCGCTGGAACGGCTGCCCGAGCTGCGCCTCGTTGCGGTCGCCGCCACCGGCACCGACTGCGTAGACAAGGCCTACTGCCAGCGCCGCGGCATCGCCGTGGCGAACATCCGCGGCTACGCGGTGAATACCGTGCCCGAGCACACCTTCGCCCTGATTCTTGCGCTGCGCCGCAACCTCGTCGCCTACCGCGACGAGGTGCTGGCCGGCGCGTGGCAGAAATCGGGGCAGTTCTGTTTCTTCAATCATCCCATCCACGACCTCGCCGGCGCCCGCCTCGGCATCCTCGGCGAGGGTGTGCTAGGCCAGCGCGTCGCCGAGATCGCAAAGGCATTCGGCATGGTGCCGATGTTCGCCGCCCACAAGGGCAAGTCCGGCCTCGGCCCGCTCTATACGCCGTGGGACGAGGTGCTGGCGACCAGCGACATCATCACCCTGCACAGTCCACTCACGCCCGAAACCCGCGGCATGCTCGCCATGCCCGAGTTCCGCGCGATGCAGCGCCGCCCGCTGATCGTCAACACCGCGCGCGGCGGGCTCGTGGTCGAAGAGGATCTGGTCCGGGCGCTCGACGAGGGTCTCATCAGCGGCGCCGGCTTCGATGTTGCCGCGGCCGAGCCGCCCCCTGCCGACAGCCCGCTGATGCGCATCGCGAGCCGCCCCAACGTGATCGTTACGCCGCACGTCGCCTGGGCCTCGGACGAGGCTCAGCAGGCCCTGGCCGACCAGTTGATGGACAACATCGAGAACTTCGTCGCCGGCCGCCCCAGCAACCTCGTGGAAGGCGCATACTGAGTCCCGCCGGGTCTTCCCGGCGCCGCCGTGCCACGCTCTCCCCCGCAAGCGGGGAGGGTCAGGGGGAGATCAAGTCGCCAGCCGGCTGCGCACCTCGCGCAACGCCGCGGACAGCAGGGTGAAGTCCGGGCTCATCGCCTTGAGCTCATCGAACAGCCGGCCGCAGTGGGCCACGGCCTCGCGCCGCTCATCCAGCCAGGCCGCCAGCCGGGTTTCCGCCGGCTCCCGTGCAGCGCCATCCAGCACGTGCAGCGTCAGCCGCGCGTGCTCCTGGTACAGCTCGTCGCGGAAGGCGCTGCGCGCCATGGCCTGCCAGCGGTTGTCGCGTGGCAGAGCGTTGATCAGGCGGCGCAGCCAGTCCAGGCGCAGCATCCGCTCCAGGCCGAAATAGACCGTGGCCACGGCATGCTCGGCCAGAGCGTGATCCTCGGCCAGGCGGGCGATGTCCAGCAGCGACAGCACCGCTTCCAGGCACGCCACCTTCGCCGCCAGGGCCGGTTCGACGCCAGCCGCTTCCAGGCGGGTCCGCTCCCCGGCACAGCCGGATAGGCTCTGCGCCTGCGCCAGCAGCGCCGGCAGCCGCCGCTCCAAGGCCGCGAGCCGCACCGCGCGGCCCTCGGCGGGCAAGCGCAACACCCAGCGGGTCACCCGCTCCAGGGCCTTGCGCAGTTCCAGCAGCGTGCCGTACTGCACCTCGACCGCCAGCTCCAGCGCCTCCAGCGCCGCCCACAGGGCAGCGCCACCGAGCAGCCGATCGGCGTGGCACCAGGCGCGCACGATCTGCGCCGGCGTGGCCCGGGTCTCCTCCGCCAAGCGGAAGACGAAGCTGCTGCCCATGCGGTTGAGCACGGCGTTGGCGAGCTGGGTGGCGATGATCTCGCGCTTCAGCGGATGCCGGCCGATCTCGACCGCGTAACGCGCGCGCAGCGCGGTCGGGAAATAGGTCGACAACCACGGCGCCAGGGCTGCCTCATCGGGCAGCTCCGAGGCCAGCAATTGCGAGCACAGGTCGAGCTTGGCATAGGCCAGCAGCACTGCCAGCTCCGGCCCGGTCAGACCGCGCCCCTGACGGCGCCGCTCGCCCAGAATCTCATCGTCGGGCAGCCGTTCTAGGGTGCGGGACAGGGTGCCGGCCTTCTCCAGGGCCTGCAGGAGACGTCCGTGCACCGGCAGCAGCGAGGCCGCCTGACACAGCTCCAGGCTGATGGCGGCGGTCTGCTGGCGGTTGTCGCGCAGCACCAGCTCGGCCACCTCATCGGTCATCTGCGCCAGCAACTGGTTGCGCTGCTTCTCGGTCATGTCGCCGGCAGCCACCACCTGGTTGAGCAGGATCTTGATGTTGACCTCGTGGTCGGAGCAGTTCACGCCACC
>DATLYR010000019.1 GCA_035574475.1 Nevskiales bacterium
TTCGGAGGGCAATACTCTATCCAGCTGAGCTACGGGCGCTTCGGCTTTTGGGGGCGCACAGAATACCCGCATCGCGCCGGGGGCGTCCAACCCGCGCCGTCGCTGCGTCCGGTGATCGGGCAGGGCAGACCCGCTATACTAATGTCCGGTTTTGCGGGGCCCTCCGGGCCCCGCGTACGCAATCATCCAAGCTTCCGGTTCAGGAGAGGTGTCGCGGTGTCCAAGCAGCACGACAAGGCGTTCTTTGTTTCCTTCATGGGGGTGCTCGGGCTGCTGGTCCTGTTCACCGTGGCCATTATCTTTGCGGCCCGCGCCCTCGAGGGCGACAAGGCACTGACGCCACAGCAGATCGCCAAGATCGAGGAGCGCATCAAGCCGGCCGGCCAGGTCAACACGGACGCCAACGCGTCCCTGCCGTCCGCGCCTGCCGGCGACACCGGCGGCGCGGCGAAGGCCCCCCTGACCGGCGAGCAGGTCACGGCCCAGGTCTGCGGCGCCTGCCACGGGGGTGCGCTGCCCAATGCGCCGAAAATCGGCGACAAGTCCGCGTGGTCATCCCGCGGTAGTCTCGCGCAACTGACCGCCAGCGCCATCAAGGGCAAGGGCGCGATGCCGCCGCGCGGGGGTATGCCCAGCCTGAGCGACGCCGAGATCGAGGCCGCGATCAAGCACATGTCCGGCCTTTAGCCGGACCGCTCAGAAAAAGCCGCCTACGGGCGGCTTTTTTGTTTCCTGGCAAGGGCATACCCGCTTCCAACCAGAACGGGTATGGACAACGCCGCCCAAGACAGCATGTCGCCCCAGCCATCCGCCAGCAGCGCAGCCAGCAGGCCCACGACACTGACGACGGCAAGCGCCGCCGGTGCGGTCCAGATCTGGCGCATACTCAGGCGACGGCTCATGACACGGGTTCGTGTGCAGCCGGCGCGTGTGCCGTGTGCAGCTGTGCCAAATGGGCTTCGAAGGCTCGGCCGCGCTTTAACCACAGGTACAACCCGCTGCCCAGCACCACGATGCTGAGCAGGTCGAGCAGCGCCCACAGCAGCTTGAGCGGCAGACCGCCGTAGTCACCGAAGTGCAGCGGCTGGGACAGCAGCAGTGCGCTGACGTACCAGGGCAACGAGCGCGTGGCGGTCACCACGCCAGTTTGCGCGTCGATCAGCACCGGCTGCAGCAGCTTCGAGGTGAGCGGTGTGTCGCCGTGCATGAAGGCGACGAAGTGGTGCGGGCTGGCGAAGGGATTGCCCGGGAAGGCCATGAACCGCAGTTGCATTCCCGGCATGGCCGTCTGTGCGGCACTGAGCGCGCGATCCACCGAGCCGATCTGCGCGAGCGGTGGCTGGCCACGGTAGGCCGCGGTCAACTCGGCGAGCTCGGTCGCCTGCCACTGGCCGAAGATCGGAATCGCCAGCGTGTTGATCACACCGGTCGCGCTGACCACCAGCAGCCAGGCCAGCGTGACGATACCCAGCAGATTGTGCAGGTCGAGCCATTTCAGGCGCGGCGAACGTTCGCGCCGCACACTGCCAAATGGCAGCTTGCGCATGAAAGGCGCATACAACACGGCGCCGGAAATCAGCGAGATCACCAGCAGCAGGCCCATGGCGCCGAGGAACAGTGTGCCGGCCAATCCCGCGTACAGGTCCACGTGCAGCTTCCAGAACACGTACATGAAACCTTGACGCAACGGATACTGGTTGAGCAGGGCGCCGGTACGGGCATCGAAGGTGTAGAACGCCGAGGCCTCTTCGGCATCGGCGGTCGCGCCCAGGGTCACATACCAGGCGTCGGGCTCCTCTGGATCGCGTGACAGGAACTGGATGGCGTCGCCCGGTCGCAACGCCTGCGCCCGCGCGAGGATGTCGTCCACGCTGGCCCGCACGCTGCCCTGCGCCATGGGTGGCGGGTCCACGGCATGGCCAAGCAGGTGGTCGATCTCGTGGTAGAACACCAGCGGCAGGCCGGTCACGCACAGGAGCAGCATGAAGGCCGTGCAGATCAGGCTGCTCCACTTGTGGGTCCAGTACCAGGCCCTGAGTGCACGCGGAGTCATGCGCAAGCTGTGCTACCAGCGGTAGCTGACATTGCCCACGACGGTGCGGCGTAAGCCGTAGAAGCAGTCGCCGCGGTCGAGGCAGCTGGTGAGATACTCTTCGTCGGCAAGGTTGCTACCGTGCAGCGAGAAGCGCCAGCGCTGCCAGTCGTAGGCCAGCATGGCATCCAGCAGCGTGGCGGAGTCGATCTCGAGACGCCCGGACTCCGATGTGCTGGAACCCAGATGGCGCACGCCCGCACCGAACTCGAAGCCCTGCCAGCGGTATTTGCCCCACAGTGAGGCCAGGTGCTCCGGCTGCACTGCATAAAACTCGCGCGTCTCGGCGTCGGTATAGGCGTAGGCGGCGGTGAAGTCGATGCTGCCGATGCGACCCGCCGCCTCCAGCTCCAGTCCTTTGGCGTCCACCTGGCTGAGGATGTTCTGGCCGGTGCCCGGGTCGAATACGACGAAGTTGCGCTCCTGCAGGTCATACAGCGTAGCCGTCATCAGGCTGGCACTGCCCGGCGGCTGGTATTTCAGGCCAAGTTCCAGCTGCTCCCCCTTGCGCGGTTCGAACACGTTGCCCATCGCATCGGTCGCGGTGTTGGGCTGATAGGACTGCGAGAAACTCAGGTAGGGGGCAATGCCGCCGGTCGCTTGATACATCAGGCCGGCGCGGCCGGTGGTGGCGTCGTCGCGCGCCGTGGCGCCGCCGTCCGGTTCGACCTTGCTGCGATCGTGACGCAGGCCCAGCACGCCGATCCAGCGCTCGCCGATACGCAGCTGGTCCTGTACGTACAGGCCGTGGAACTGTGAGCGCGTCGTACTGGCCGGGCCGACCGTGGGCGCGGTGAAGCTTCCGTACTGCGGATCGTACAGATCGAGCGGCCCGGCGGCGGCGAGAAACCCCATGCGCTCGCGATTGCGTGCCCGCGCCAGGTCGAGGCCGACCAGCACATCGTGCGTGATCGCGCCGACGGTGAAGCGGGCCTGCAGGTTCTGATCGGCGGTCAGCGCGCGCGCCTCGCTCAGGCGGGTGAAGGCCGAACGCTCCACGACACGGTCCTGTGCGTCGATGAACGGATCGGACGGATTGCTGAAGACATCGGGATAGAGTGTGCGGTAGGGATTGTCGTTGTCCGCCAGCCGGATCCGCTGGTGCAGCTTCCACTCCGGTGTCAGCTGCCAGTCGACAAACGAGGTCAGTGCCTGCCGTTCGACTTCGTAACGGTCATAGTCCGGCTCACTGGTAAAGCGCTCGATGGGAATGCGACCGTTGGGATTCGGCAGCACCGTGCCGGAGTGTGGCAGGAAGCTGATGGCGTTTGCTGAGCTGTCTTTCTGGTAGTGGGCCAGTAGGGTCCAGGTCAGGTCTGGTGCCGCACGCCAAGTGATCGAAGGCGCCAACAGCTTGCGGTCGAAGAAAGCAAAATCCACCTGCGATTCGGATTCGCGGTACACGCCGACCAGGCGGTAGAGCAGGCTGCCATCGGCGTTGAGGGGGCCGGTGAGGTCGCTGGCCACTTGTTTACGCTGAAAGCTGCCAAAGTCGGCGACCACTTCCTGGCGTGCCTCGGATTGGGGCAGCTTGCTGACCACGTTGACCACGCCAGCGACAGGGCCCTGGCCGTACAGCACCGAAGCTGGGCCGCGCAGGATTTCCACGCGCTCCAGTGCGTAGGGGTCTGGACGCGCGACGCTGTAGAAGGTGAACTCCTCGCGCATGCCGTCCACGAGTGTCTGGAACTCGGAGCCGCGGATGATGGCCCAGTCGCCGCGGTTGTCCAGCCCATAGGCGTCCGGTAGCACACCGGCGGAATAGCGCAGCGCTTCCTGCAGGGTCTGCACGCCCCGGTCACGCAGCTGTGCCTCAGTGATGACCGAGACGGCCGCCGGCGTTTCCATCAGCGGCGTGTCGGTTTTGGTCGCGGCTGCGCTGCGCTTGGCGGCATAGCCTTTCACTTCGGCCTCGTCGGTGACGGTGATGGCGTCCAGTACCGGTACGGTTTCGGCGGGTTCCTGGGCGGCCAGCGGCGCGGCTGTAACCAGTGAGGCCGCAAATAACGCACGAGCGCGGCCGGCCAATCGCAGCATGATCGACTCCTTACGATGCGGTGAAAAGCGGAAAGCGGCGGTGGACTACAGGCCGCTGGCGACGACGCCGGCGTGGGCGACGACCTCTTCGAGTTCGCGCGCGGCCTGCTGGCGGCCGGGCTCGGGCAGCGACAGCAGCCTGAGCGCGGTCGCCGGGTGCACGATCAGGTCCTTCATGTGGTAGCAGACCGCGGTCGCTTCACTGGCCGGCAGCGCGCCGTCGTGGTGGTAGTCGCGTTCGATGGTTTCGGGGCTCAGCTCCGGCCAAGCCTCGCGGATTGCGAGCGTGGCCTCCAGGTAAGCCTTGCATTCAGGCTTGCGCGCCGTATAGGCGGGCGTCATGGCGGCGGCCAGCTCGAGCAGCTGGCGGGCGCAGGCCTGTGCCTGGGGCAATGCGGCCTCGCGTACGGCGGCCACGCAGGCGCGCGCATCGGTTTCGTACTGACGCAGCTGCGCCTGCAGGGGGGTGGTAGCGGCGGCGGGAGTGGGCGCGGGCGCCTGGGGCGCAGCCTTGTCGGCGTTGCAGGCGGCCAATGAAAAGAGCGCAAGCAGCAGCGCGATCCGAGGCATGGCATTCAATCCTTTAGCGGCTGGGCTGGTCTAGTAACAAGAATAATAACGATTCTCATTTACATATACAAGCCAGCGACGCCCCCCCGAGGTCAGGCCTCGCCCAGCAGCTGCTTGAGTCCGGCGAGATGCGCGCGGCCGATCTCGCGCGGGTCGGCCGGCTTGGCCGGGTTCTGCTCCGCGCCTTCCCAGTGGATCTCGTCCAGCGGCAGCTCCTGCAGGAAGCGGCTGGGCTGACAGACGACCGTTTCGCCGCGTCCTTTGCGCGTGGTGCAGTAGCTGAGCGTGAGCGAACGCCGTGCCCGGGTGATGCCGACGTACAGCAGGCGGCGTTCCTCCTCGATGCTGTCGTCTTCGATGCTGGAGCGGTGCGGCAGCAGGTTCTCCTCCACACCGACCAGGAACACGTGGTCGAATTCCAGGCCCTTGGCCGCGTGCAGGGTCATCAGCTGGACCTCGTTGCCGGTCTCGCTGCCCGCGTCGCGGCGCTCGATCAGGTCGAGCAGGCCCAGATGTGCGACCACGCCGGCCAGGTCCTTGCCGCCGCCGGCCTCCGAGCCCATGCGCTCGAGCCATTCGACCAGTTCGAGCACGTTGGCGGCGCGCTTCTCGCCGACGCGGCGGTCCTTCTCCGAGGTCCTGAGCCAGTCCAGGTAATCGCAGTCCTGCAGCAGCTGGCGCGCGACCGCGGCCGGCGGCTCGTGCTCGGCGCGGCGCGCGAGGCCCTCGCACCAGCGGGTGAAGTCCGCCAGCGCGCGGGCGCTGCGCTCGGGTAGGCGCGCCAGCGCGCCGATCTCCTGCGCCGCGGCGAACAGGCTCTTGTGCCGGGACTGCGCGTGCTCGCCGAGTTTCTCCAGCGTGGTGGGGCCGAGCTCGCGGCGCGGCGTGTTGATCACGCGCAGGAAGGCCGTGTCGTCGTCCGGGTTGACCAGCAGGCGCAGGTAGGCGAGCACGTCGCGCACCTCGGCCTTGTCGAAGAACGACTGCCCGCCGCTCAGGCGGTAGGCGATGTTGCGTTCGCGCAGCACGCGTTCGAAGGCGCGCGCCTGGTGGTTGCTGCGGTACAGGATGGCGTAGGTGGGCATGTCCGGCGGATTCGTTCCGTCACCCCGGCGCAGGCCGGAATGACGGGGAGATGTATGGCCCCTGCGGATGCGATGCGACACCAGCTCGGTGACGATGCGCTCGGCCTCGTCCTCGGCGTCGCGGCAGGGCAGGATGCGCAGCCGTTCGCCGTCGCCCAGCGCGCTCCACAGGGTTTTCTCGAACAGGCGCGGGTTCCCGCGGATCAGGCAGTTGGCGGCGTTGAGGATGCGGCCGCAGGAGCGGTAGTTCTGCTCCAGCTTGATGATCGTGAGCTGCGAGTAGTCGGCGCACAGCTGGCCGATGTTCTCCGGGCGCGCGCCGCGCCAGGCATAGATCGACTGGTCGTCGTCGCCGACCACGGTGAAGTGCGGCTCGGTGCCGACCAGCAGCCGCAGCAGCTCGTACTGCGTGGCGTTGGTGTCCTGGTACTCGTCCACCAGCCAGTAGCGCAGCTGCGCCTGCCACCGCGCGCGCACCTCGGCGTGTTGCGCGAACAGCTGCACCGGCAGGCGCAACAGGTCGTCGAAGTCCACGGCGTTATAGGCCTTCAGGTGGCGCTGGTACTCGCCGTACAGCCGCGCGAGCGCGGCCTCGCCCTCGCTCTCGGCCCGTGCCTGGGCCGTATTCGGCTCCAGCAGCTCGCCCTTCAGGCGCGAGATCGTGGCCTGGGCGCGATCGAGGAAGGCGCTGTCGCGGCCGTCGGGATGCAGGCTCTTGAGCAGCTTGCGGCTGTCCTCGGCGTCGAAGATGGAAAAGCCCGGCTTGTAGCCCAGCGCCCGGCACTCGCGCTGCAGGATGCGCAGGCCGAGGCTGTGGAAGGTGCAGACCGTCAGCCCCGCGAGCCGGTCGGCCGGCAGCAGTGCAGTCACGCGGGATTGCATCTCGCGTGCGGCTTTGTTGGTGAAGGTGACCGCGGCGATTTCGCCGGCCGCGTAGCCGGCGCGCGCGATGAGGTGGGCGATCTTGTGGGCGATGACGCCGGTCTTGCCGCTGCCCGCGCCGGCGAGCACCAGGAGCGGCCCGCGCACGTGTTCAACAGCCTGTTTTTGTTGTGGATTGAGTGCTGTTGGCACGCCGCTTGCCTTATCTTGGAGCACGGCTGGAGCAGCAGTGCCGATGGGTCCGCGCTTGGGTGGCCAAAGGCCGGCGATTATACGCAACGGCTGTCAGCGGCCAAGCCGCCGCGTGGCGCGGCGGCTTGGCCGATGCCAATCATGGTTGCACCGGCCCGATGCAGGCTGTCACAATCCCGCCACCTTGTGCCGGGAGGGGCGACACAGCGGCAAGGCCGCAAGGCGGCCGTTCAGGGACGCGGCCTTTAAGCCAGATTTGAGTCCATCAACTACCAGTGGGAGAACGATGATGAGCAAAATGAAGGTGTTAGTGGCGGGTTCGGCGCTCGGCGCCGCAATCCTGGCGGGGCCGGCGGCTGCGGCGGTAACGGGCACCGTGGCGGCGACCAGCGAGTACACGTTCCGCGGCATCACGAGCAGCGACGGCGCGGCTGTTCAAGGCAGCCTGGACTGGAGTGATGGCGGGCTGTATGCCGGCATCTGGGGTTCCAATACCGCGCCGTTGGTTTTCGATGGCACGGAGGTCGATTTGTACGGCGGCTACAAGTTCAAGCTGAGCGACGCCGTGGAAGTGGACATCGGCGCTATTTACTACCTGTTCCCAGAATCCGAGCAGATAAGCGCCAGCGCGTTTGATGCCGACTATCCGGAAATCTACGGTGGCGTCAACCTCGGTAACTTCTCGGCCAAGCTTTACTACGCGAGCAAGTATTTTGGTGAATTGAGCGCGGACGAATCGGCCACATATCTGAACCTGGCGTACAACATGCCGCTCAAAGATACGCTCGGCCTGAAGTTCGCCGTTGGCTATAGTGACGGCGACGGCGTTGAGAACTTCTTTGACTTGCTTGACGATGGCGCCTTAAACGCATCGGCTGAGACCCAGGACTATCTCGACTACAGCATCACCCTTACCAAGACGCTGGATAACGGCTTCGCCGCCAGCTTTGGGTTGGTGGGGACGGACATCGATGATTCAAGCCTGGATTTCAACGACGATCCGAAGTTTGTGGTCACCCTGTCCAAAGGCTTCGAGATCTAAGCGCGTCGCGCAGGCGACCAACAGAAGGCGGGCGCCGGGAGGCGCCCGCCTTTTTTGTGTCCGCATCATCGCTTGAACACGATCGGGCGCAAGGCTACACTTGTCCAATATACAGTACAAGTGAAGCCATGCGAGTCATCAACTTTTCCGACGCGCGCAATAACCTCAAACAGGTCATCGACGGCGTGGTGGCGGACGCCGATTTCGCCGTGATCACCCGGCGCGATGCGCCCGATGCCGTGGTGATGTCGCTGGACACTTTCAACGGCATCATGGAAACGGCGCATCTGCTCAGATCGCCGGCCAACGCCGCGCACCTGGCGCGCTCCATCAATCAGCTCAGGAAGGGCCGGGTCAGAGCACGGAAGCTCAAGGATGCTCGATAGAATCGTGTGGACCGCCGCGGCCTGGCAGGACTACCTCTACTGGCAGAGGCAGGACCGCAAGACCCTGCGACGGATCAACCTGCTGATCCAGGATTGTCTGCGTAACCCATTCGCGGGTATCGGCAAGCCCGAGGCTTTGCGCGAAAACCTGAGCGGCTTCTGGTCGCGGCGCATCGACGACACGCACCGGCTGGTCTACACCGTACAGGGCCGTCATCTGGCGATCGTCGCCTGTCGCTATCACTACGAATAATCGCAGACGATAGCCGTGCACTATAACGGTGCGCAAATGTATACGAATGGTGCAGCGCGAGCGCTTTGCCCTGCACAGATTGTACAAAATAGTGTGCAAATAAGCCCATGCACAGAGTCACCGTCAGCGAATTCCGCGCCAACATCAGCCACTAACTACAAGGGGCTGGTGCGCGCCGGCGCGCGCATCGAAGTGACCGAGCACGGCCAGCCGGCCTTTGTCGTGAGCCCGCCAGGCGAGGAGGCCGGCAGCGCACTGCGATGGCTGCAGTCGCTGGCGGCGACCGCGCGGATCCGGGATGTCGAGTCCCCCATCGCTGAGGCATGGAGCGCCCAGGCAGATGAAAACATCGGTCGTTTGTGACACGCACGCGCTGATTTACTGGTCGCTGGCGCCGAAGAGGCTCGGGGCTGGCGCGAGCAAATCGATCGAGCAGGCGCGCAAGCAGGGCGAGATATTCTGCGCCGACATCTCGCTATGGGAAATTGCCAGGCTGGTCGAAAAGGGCCGGCTGGAACTGGGCGTTGCCGCAGAAGCGTATCTGGACAATCTGGTGACGGCGCTTGGGCTGACTGCGCTGCCGGTCTCGCCACGCATTGCCGCATTGGCCCAGTCAGGGCGGTTCCAGCAAAAGGATCCGGCGGATCGCCTGATCGGGGCGACGGCGCTGGCGCTCAACGCGCCGTTGGTCATCCGCGATGCATCCTTCAGCCAGGTCGCTGGCCTGCGCCTGCTCTGGTCGTGACGAGCAAGCGAGGGCGCCCCCCCTTTTTGCCATTCCGACGTGCAGCCGCCGCCTTCTTCGCCGAAGTCCGCGAGCCTGCGTAACGGGCCAGTTCGCGCACCCAGGCTTTGGTGCCGAGTATGCCTTGTGCCAACGCGGGCACACTGAGGTCGGCATCCAGTTGTTCCCAGTGCAGACCATACCCCGAGGGTGTGATTTCCACGGCCTCAAGCTGCTTCGGTAAGGCGCCGCGTAATCCCTGAGCCAGATCAACCGGGAACGCAAGAGTGACACCGTTCTGCAGTTCGACGACCATCCGCCGCGTATGGTGGTCGTAGTGGGCGGATACCGCGCGCGGTTCGCGCGCGCTCAACCGTTTGCCGCGGCTTTTCGCCGTTGCATATTCACGGTTGAAGCCGATTGTCTTGGTGCCCATGCATCTTTCTCCATGCGTCCAGTAATAGCGCCTGATGCTGTTTAACCAATCTCAGTGCGTCCGCTGTGTCCGTTTTCTTCATCCCGTAAACATCGAGTAAAGCCACGCGCGGCTTTAACTGAACCCTCGCTTCACCCCCGCTTGTTATGACGTGAACATGGGCGGGCGAGTGGTCGTTGGGATACAGGCGGAACGCGAACTTCCCGATACGCAAGATCGTTGGCATGGAAATTATAACCTATCCGTTGGGTTTATGGGGCCCCTGGCCCGCGCGGCCGTCCCGGTCGAGTACCCGATAGCCGATCGCCTCGGCCAGGTGCCGCTGTGCAATCGCATCGCAGCCCTCCAGATCGGCCAGCGTGCGTGCCACGCGCAGGATGCGGTGGCTGGCGCGGGCCGACAGGCGCAGCCGTTCGAGTGCCTGCAGCAGCAGGCGCCGTGATTCGCCGTCGAGTTTGCAATCGCGTTCCAGCTCGCGTGGCTCCAGCCGGTGGTTGGGTTTGCCGGCGCGCGCCAGCTGCCGTTCGCGCGCGGCGCAGACCCGTGCGCGCACGCTCGCGCTGGTTTCGCCGTTCTGCGCGGGGTCGGGCGCGAGCAGCGCAGACTGCGGCACCCGGCCGACCTGCACGTGCAGATCGATGCGATCGAGCAGCGGGCCGGAGATGCGCGCGCGATAGCGCTGCACCTGCTCCGCGGTGCAGCGGCAGCGGCCGCTGGGGTCGCCCAGCCAGCCGCAGGGGCAGGGATTCATGGCCGCGACCAGCTGGAAGCGCGCCGGAAACTCCGCCTGGCGCGCGGCGCGCGAGATGGTGATGCGGCCGGTTTCCAGCGGCTCACGCAGCACCTCCAGCACCGCGCGGCTGAACTCGGGCAGCTCGTCGAGAAACAGCACGCCGTGATGGGCCAGGGTGATCTCGCCGGGACGCGGCAGGCTGCCGCCGCCGACCAGCGCGATGCCGGAGGCGGTGTGATGCGGCGCGCGCACCGGCCGCCGGCCCCAGTGCCGCGCCGGGTCGAAACCCTGTGGACTGATGGAGGCAATGGCCGCCACTTCCAGCGCCTCGGGCTCGGTGAGCGGCGGTAGGATGCCGGGCAGGCGTGCGGCCAGCATGCTCTTGCCGCTGCCGGGCGGGCCGATCATCAGCAGGCTGTGGCCGCCGGCCGCGGCGACTTCCAGCGCACGGCGCGCCTGGGCCTGGCCGCGCACCTCGGCGAGATCGGGCGAGGGCGTGGCATCGTGCCGCTGCAGCGTGAACGCCGGCTGCTGCAGGCTGTGTCCATCATGGCCGGTGAGGGCGCCGCAGACGCTGAGCAGGTGCGGCGCGGTCAGGCAGGCCGCGTCGCGCACCAGTGCAGCCTCGGCGCCATTGGCTTCGGGCAGGATCAGTGCACGGCCCGCGTCGCGCGCCTGCAGCACCGCCGGCAGCACGCCGCGCACCGGCCGCAGCTCGCCGCCGAGCGACAGTTCGCCGAGCAGCTCGTAGGCGGCCAGCTTGTCGCGTGGCACCTGGCCCGAGGCGGCCAGAATACCCAGCGCAATCGCAAGATCGAAGCGGCCGCCGTCCTTGGGCAGGTCGGCCGGCGCCAGGTTGACGGTGATGCGGCGATCGGAGGGGAACTCGAAACCGCTGTTGACCAGCGCCGCGCGCACGCGGTCCTTGCTTTCCTTCACCGCCGCTTCCGGCAGGCCGACGATGGACAGCGAGGGCAGGCCGTTGGCAAGGTGCACCTCGACGCTGACCAGCGGGGCGTCGAGGCCGCACTGTGCGCGGCTGAACACGGTGGCGAGGGTCATCGTTCCTTCCCTGGAACCCGGGCTCGCGGCAGTTTACGGAATCCGGGCAGGGCTCAGCAAAGCCGCGCCCGCGTGAAGCTTCAGCGGCGGTCACTACGCTCCAGTTCCGCCTCCAGCTCTTTTATGCGCTGTTCCAGCTGCTCGAGTTTCTCGCGGCTGCGCGCCAGCAGCTCGCGTTGTGTTTCGAACTGCTCGCGACTGACCAGGTCGAGCTTTTCCAGGCCGTTCTGCAGCAGCGCGCGGAAATTGGTTTCCAGTTCCTGGCGAAAGCCTTTCAGGCCCGGCGGCAGGAACTGGGTCAGGCGCTGGGCCCATTCCTGGGCGAGCTGTTCGATCTGGCGCGGGTCGATCATGGCGTGTTCCGTCGCGGGGACTCGGAGTGTAGCTGCGCGCCCAAGGCTTGCCTATCGGCAATGGCGCACCATATCAGTGCGCACCTGAATGGTGCGTGGCTCTTCTATTGCGCACTCGATCGCGGGTGTTGGTGGGCAAGCGACTGAATTTACTGCAGATCGCGCTTTTGGCACGACCCGTGCTTTTTCTGCCCTGCAACAGATTTGGCAGCGGTTCCGCCTGCGCGCGGGCATCAACAGCTATTCAGGAGCCAGAACGATGAAACTGATCACAGCGATCATCAAGCCCTTCAAGCTGGACGAGGTCCGCGAGGCCCTGTCCGAGGTAGGCGTGCAGGGCATCACGGTGACCGAGGTCAAGGGTTTCGGCCGCCAGAAAGGCCATACCGAACTCTACCGCGGCGCCGAATACGTCGTGGATTTCCTGCCCAAGGTCAAGCTCGAGGTGGCGGTGGATACGCCCCTGCTCGACCGCACGATCGAGGCCATCACCAAGGCCGCGCACACCGGCAAGATCGGCGACGGCAAGATCTTCGTGAGCGAGCTCGAGCAGGTGATCCGCATCCGCACCGGCGAGACCGGCAAAGAAGCCCTCTAGTTTCCTCGACGCTATCCGCACAGGAGTCCGTGACATGAAATCGAGAAGCCTATTGATTGCCCTGCTGCTGGCGGGCTGCGCGCTCGCCGGCGTCGCCCAGGCCGAGGAGCTGACGCCACCTGCGGAGCTCGCCCAGGCCGAGGAACCGGCGACGGCCCCCGTGCCGGCGCCGCGCCCGCGCCCGGCCGCGGCGCCACGCGTGGACGTGAAACAGGTCGCCACCGAAGTGGCGACGGAGGTCGCGACCAGGGTCGCTACCGAGGTCTCCACCAGCGCCATCGCGGCGGCAGAGGCGGCCCGCGCCGCCAAGGAGGCCGAGGAGGCCGCCAAGGCCGAGGCGCAGGAGGCCGCACCGAAGCCGCCGGTCTTCAACGAAGGCAACGTCACCTGGATGATGACCGCCACCGCCTTCGTCATGCTGATGTCGCTCCCGGGCCTGGCGCTGTTCTACGGCGGCATGACCCGCAGCAAGAACATGCTGTCCACCATGACCCAGACCTTCGCGATCTACTGCCTGATCGCGGTGCTGTGGGTGGTGTACGGCTACAGCGTGGCCTTCAGCGGCACCGGTGCGTTCTTCGGCACGCTGGACAAGATGTTCCTCAAGGGCGTGGTGTACGACGCTAACGCCTTCTTCACCGCGACCGGCACCTTCAGCAAGGGCGTGGTGATCCCCGAACTGATCTTCGCCATCTTCCAGATGACCTTCGCCTGCATCACCGTGGCCCTGATCGCCGGCGCCTATGCAGAGCGCATGAAGTTCAAGGCGGTGCTGATCTTTTCGGTGGTCTGGTTCACCCTCAGTTACCTGCCGATGGCGCACATGGTCTGGTGGTGGGCGGGCCCCGATGCCTATACCTCGGCCGAGGTGGTGGCCGAACTGAACGCCACCGCCGGCTACCTGTGGCAGATGGGCGCGCTGGACTTCGCCGGCGGCACCGTGGTGCACATCAACTCGGGCATCGCCGGACTGGTGGCGGCGATTATCGTTGGCAAGCGCCTGGGCTACGGCAAGGTCGCCATGCCGCCGCACTCGCTGACCATGTCCATGATCGGCGCCTCGCTGCTGTGGTTCGGCTGGTTCGGCTTCAACGCCGGCTCCAACCTCGAGGCCAACGGCTACGCGGTGCTGGCCTTCGCCAACACCATGATCGCCACCGCGACCGCGGCGCTGGCCTGGTTCTTCGCGGAGTGGCTGCTCAAGGGCAAGCCCTCGCTGCTGGGCATCATCTCCGGCGCGATCGCGGGCCTGGTCGGCATCACCCCGGCCTGCGGCTTCGTCGGCGTGCAGGGCGCGCTGGTGATCGGCCTGGCGGCGGGCGTGCTGTGTTTCCTGGCCTGCGCCTACCTGAAGAAGCTGCTGGGCTATGACGACGCCCTGGACGTGTTCGGCGTGCACGCGGTCGGCGGCATCACCGGCGCCATCCTGACCGGTGTGTACGTCAACCCGGCGCTGGGTGGCGTGGGCGTCTATGCCGACTGGTTCTCGCTGGAGGTCGGCTACTCCATCGCTCAGGTCTGGATCCAGGCCAAGGCGGTGCTGGTCGCCGTGGTGTGGAGCGCGGTGGTCGCGAGCGTGACCCTGCTGGCGCTCAAGTACACCATCGGGCTGCGCGTCACCGAGGACCAGGAGCGCGAGGGCCTCGACATCGCCGAGCACGGCGAGCAGGCCTACAACCCGTAAGTCGCCGCAGAGCGGTGCCAATCAGGGGCGCCCCCCGCAAGGGGCGCCCTTTTTTATTGTGCCGCCACCCCTGCTAGACTCCGGCCCTGCGGGAATACCAAGAGGAGGGGCTCATGAAGCTGCTGACTGCGATCATCAAGCCGTTCAAGCTCGAGGACGTGCGCGAGGCCTTGTCCGAGATCGGCGTGCAGGGCATCACGGTCACCGAGGTGAAAGGCTTCGGGCGCCAGAAGGGCCACACCGAG
>DATLYR010000020.1 GCA_035574475.1 Nevskiales bacterium
CACCGGAGGTCAAGGCGCGAGCCGAGGCCCGCTGGTCGTTGTCCAGGCTGACCTTGCCGCACGCGCTGGTCCGTGTGCTGGTCGCCGAGCAGCTGTATCGCGCCTGGAGCATTCTCACGCAGCATCCCTATCATCGCGCCTGAAGCGCACGGCCCGTCGGGCCGGTTGCCAAGCCCACAGCCGGCGCACACACTTAGCTTTATGAATATTCAGCAATATTTCAGGCTTGGCGCATGGCACCGCTGAGCGGCGAAATCCTGGTCAACGTGGCCCCGCGCGAAACCCGCGTGGCGCTGCTCGAGGGCGGTCAGCTGCAGGAAATCTACGTACAGCGCGCCGATCGCCACGGCCTGGTCGGTAATGTCTACCTGGGTCGCGTCAAGCGCGTGCTGCCGGGCATGCAGGCGGCGTTCGTGGACATCGGTCTGGAGCGCACCGCCTTTCTGCATGTGTCCGACCTGGCGCAGGCCGTGCGTCAGAACGGCGAGGAGACCCCGGACATCCGCCGCTACCTGCACGAGGGGGATGAGCTGCTGGTGCAGATCCAGAAGGATCCGCTCGGCAGCAAGGGTGCGCGCCTGACTACGCAGATCAGCATTCCCTCACGCTACCTGGTGCTGCTGCCGGACGGTGCCGGCGCCGGCGTGTCGGTCAAGATCGAGGACGAGGCCGAGCGCGACCGCCTCAAGCAGCTGGTGACGCGCCTGATCACGGAGCGGGGCGTGGCCGGTGGCTATATCGTGCGCACCGCCGGCGAGGGCGCGGACGAAGCGGCGCTGGCCGCCGACATGCAGTTCCTGGCGCGGCTGTGGCAGTCGGTGCAGGACAAGGCAAAGACGGTGGCGGCGGGCACGCTGGTGCATGGCGACCTGCCGCTGGTGATGCGCATCCTGCGCGATCTGCTCGGCACCGAGGTCGAGCGAGTGCGCATCGACTCGCGCGAGGGCTGGCAGCAGCTGGTGGCCTTCGCGCGCCAGTTCGTGCCACAGATGGAACCGCGCATCGAGCTGTACGAGGGCGAGGGCCCGATCTTCGACCTGTACGGTGTCGAGGACGAGCTGGCGCGCGCGCTCGAGCGCCGCGTGCCGCTCAAGTCCGGCGGGCACCTGGTGATCGACCAGACCGAGGCCATGACCACGGTGGACGTGAACACCGGCGGCTACGTGGGTCACCGCAATCTCGAGGAGACCATCCTCAAGACCAACCTCGAGGCGGCGCAGGCGATCGCACGCCAGCTGCGGCTGCGCAACCTGGGCGGCATCATCATCGTCGATTTCATCGACATGCAGGATCCCGCGCACCGCGAGGGCGTGCTGCGTGCCCTGGAGAAGGCGCTGGCGCGCGACCCGGCCAAGACGGTGATCAGCGAGATGTCGGCGCTGGGCCTGGTGCAGATGACGCGCAAGCGCACGCGCGAGAGCCTGGAGCACATCCTGTGCGAACCGTGCCCGGCCTGCGGCGGGCGCGGGCGCGTGAAGACCATCGAGACCGTGTGCAACGAGATCTTCCGCGAGATCATGCGCTCGGCGCGCCAGTTCGATGCGCGCGCGCTGGTGGTGCTGGCTTCGCCCGACGTGGTCGCGCGGCTGCTCGACGAGCAGTCGGGGGTGATCGCCGAGCTCGAAGAGCTGGTGCACCGCCCGATCCGCCTGCAGGCCGAGAGCCTGTATCCCCAGGAAAGCTTCGACGTGGTGCTGGTCTAAGGACGTCCTGCTGCCATGCGCCGCCGCTACCGCCGACTCTGGACGCTTTCCCTGACGCTGGGCGCCGGCCTGCTGATCCTGGCGGTGGTCGCGGTCGGCGCCGCGCGCATGCTGGTCAAGGCAGCGCCCGGCTATCGCGATGACATCGAGCAGCGCGCCAGCGCCGCGCTCGAGCGGCGCCTGACCATTCGCGCCCTGGACCTGAGCTGGCGCCGCTTCCGCCCCAGCCTCGAGCTGCTCGACGTCACGCTGTATGGCGACGACGGCGAAACGCCTGCACTCAAGCTGCGTGAGCTGAGTGTCGGCATCAAGTGGCTGGCCCTGCTCATCGGCCGCCTGCAGGTGGCCGAGCTGCGCCTGGCGGGCCTGGCGCTGACGGTCGAGCGGCTGGCCGACGGCAGCCTGCGGGTATCCGGCATCCGCTCCGACAAGCCGCTCACCGCCGAGGAGTGGCACCGGCTGGCACGCGCCGCGGAGCGCGTCGACCGGCTGGTGATCGCCGACAGCCAGCTGCTATGGCTCGACTACACCGACCCGGGCACCTTCCATCGCATCGGCGACATCGAGCTTGCGCTGAGCAGCCGCGGCGAGCGCCACCGCTTGCGCGCCGTCGCGCAACTGCCGGCAGACATCGGCGGCCGCGTGCAACTGGAAGCGCATGCACGCGGCGATCTCGAGGACTTCGAGCGGCTCGAGGTCGAAGCCACTCTGCGCGGCAGCGGACTGCGGGCGGGCACCTGGCTGCGGCCCTGGCTGCGCCAGGGCATCGCGCTGGAAGGCGACGAGGCCCAGCTGCTGTTGAACAGCCGCTGGTACGGCCGGCGTCTGCGCTCGCTCGGGGGCGAGGTGAATAGCGGCCCGCTGCGCCTGCGGCGCGAAGGCCGCACACGCGCCTTCCTGGATGAACTGCAGTCCGAGTTCAGGATCGAGGCGACGAATACCGGTGGCTGGCGCCTGCAGCTGCAACGCCTCGAGGTCGATGCGCCCGCGCGCCAGCCGGCCACGACCGCAGGGTCATTCGAGTATCGGCCGGCCGGCGCGACACAGACCTTCTGGCTGAGCGGCAGCCTCGGCCAGCTGCGACTCGACGAGCTCGGCGAATGGCTGGCCCTGTTCGACTGGGGCCAGCACGACTGGATCGCCGGCCTGCAGCCGGTCGGGCATGTACAGGATCTGCGCTTCCGTTACGAAGGCGCGACCACCGCCGATCCTGCGCCGGCCCGCCCGCCGCGCTACGCGCTGCAGGGGCGCTTCGAGGGCCTGGGGCTGAGCCCCGGCCGCGGCCGGCCCGGCGTTGCCGGCGCGACCGGCCGGCTGCGACTGGACCAGGATGGCGGCGAACTGATGCTGATGACGCGCAACGGGCAGCTGCTGGCGCCGGAGACCTTCGACCGGCCCTTGCCACTGACGGAGCTGAGCGGCGGGCTGAGCTGGCGGCGTGAGGGCGGTGACTGGCAGGTCAGCGGCCGGCAGCTGCGCTGGCACGGCCCTGGCGACCTGGCTGGCCGCGCCGACCTGGCGTTGCGCCTGTTCGGTGCCGGTGGCACGCCGCAGATCGACTTGGACGCGAGCTTCGCCGGGCAGGATGTCGATGCCGTGCGCCCCTTCATCCCACGCGTACCGGGCGTGATCGACGAAGCGGTGCGCGAGTGGCTGCGTAGCGCAATCCGCAGCGGCAAGGTTTCCCAGGGACGGCTGCAGATTCGCGGGCTGCTCAACCACTTCCCCTACCACAATCCCCACGAACCTGGTCTGTTCCGTCTGGATTTCGACGTGCGCGAGGGCGTGCTCGACTACGCCGAGGGCTGGCCGGGCATCGATCGCATCAGCACGCACGTGACCTTCCAGGGACGCAGCATGCTGATCACTGCGGACAGTGGGCGCATACTCGGCACGCCGGTGGGCCCGGTGCGTGCCGAGGTCAAGGATTTCAAGACGCCGCTGCTCGAGGTGCAGGGCGTCGCGGTCGCCGACGCCGGCAGGATGCTCGGCTTCCTGACCGAATCCCCCCTGCGCAAGGACTACGCTGCCCTGGTGCAGGCGCTCAAGCTACAGGGACCGGCCAGCCTCGACCTGCGCCTGGAGATTCCGCTCGACCAGCTCGAGGCCACGCGCGTGTTCGGCAAGGTCGGCCTGGACGGCCGCACCCAGCTCAACCACGCCAAGCTGCCCGAACCGGTCCGCACCCTCACCGGCGAGGTGCGCTTCGACAACGGCGGGCTGTACGCGCGCGATCTGCGCGGTGAACTGCTCGGGTTGCAGCTCCTGCTGCAAATGGATCCCGAACGGCAGGGCGAGCGGCATTTCACCCGACTGCAGGCCGTAACCGAAACGGCGTTTCCGCGTGACGCCGCACGGCTGGCGCGGTTGGCCTCCGCGGATGCGCTGGCGCGGCTGCGCGGCAGCAGCCGCTGGCAGGCCGACATGCTGTTCGATACCACCGCCACGCCCGCGCGCCTGCAACTGCACAGCGATCTGGCGGGCCTGGCCGTCAACCTGCCGCCGCCGTTCGGGAAGCTTGCCGAAGAAAGCCTGCCGGTGGCCATCAGCATCGACCCCGCTGCGGCCAGCGGCCTGCGCGTGGACCTGAGCTATGGCAGTGTGCTGCGCGCCGCGCTGCAGCTCGCGGACCGCGACGGGCGCTGGATCCTGGAGCGCGGGCATCTGCATCTGGGCACAGGCACCGCCCAGCTGCCACGCCAACCGGGACTGTGGCTGGATGGCGAATGGCCCGAGCTGGATCTCGCGTTGTGGCAGGAAA
>DATLYR010000021.1 GCA_035574475.1 Nevskiales bacterium
GCCGATTACCGGCTGTATCCGGAGGTCCGTTTCCCGGCTTTCGTCGAGGACGGCGCGCAGGCGGTGCGCTGGGCGCGCGCGCATGCGCGCCAGTACGGCGGCGATCCGCAGAAGCTCTTCGTGATGGGGCATTCCGCCGGCGCACACATCGCTGCGCTGCTGGCGCTGGACCCGCGGTACCTGCAGGCCGTGGGCGGGGAGCGCGGCTGGCTGTCCGGCATGATCGGCCTGGCCGGCGCCTACGACTTCCTGCCGCTGACCGACGACGATCTGAAAGACATCTTCGGCCCGCCGGAGCGCTATCCGCTTTCCCAGCCCATCAACCACGTGGACGGCCACAACCCACCGCTACTCCTGCTGCACGGCCGCACCGATACGACGGTCCGATTGAAGAACACCGTCAATCTGGCGGCGCGTATCCGCGCCCGGGGCGGCCCGGTGCAGACCGTGATTTATCCCGTCATGGGCCATGTGCGCATGATCGCGAGCCTGGCGCCGCCGCTGCGCCAGGTCAGCCGCGTGCTGGACGACATCGCCGGTTTCATCGACGCACAGGCCAAGCTGAACGCGGGTCTTGGTTCCGCTTTCAAGCCTCCCCTATACTCCATCGGCAGCGCACATCCGGCGCCGACCGACAAGGAGTAGAGCTCATGCGTATCCAGAACTTCATGCCAGCCCTGGCCCGTGTGATGGCCGCCCTCATGCTGGCCGTTTCCGTGCTGGTGCCCGCGCAGGCCGCGATGATCGAAACCGAGGCGCTGGCGGCGACGCCGGCCAGCGGCGCGGCGCGCGCGGTGCTGGCCGACAAGCTGGTGGCGCTCGGCGTCGAGCGCGACAGCGCGGAGCAGCGCGTCGCGTTGCTGTCGGACGAGCAGGCGGCCCAGGTGCTGGCGCAGGCGGAGGAACTGCCGGCCGGTGCGGGCGCGCTGGAGGTGATCGGCCTGATCGTGGTGATCCTGATCGTCACCGACCTGCTCGGCATCACCGACATCTTCCCGTTCATCAACAAGATCTGAGCAGGCGGATTCCACCCCGGACGGGCGCCTGGCTGCTGCTGGCATTGCTGCTGGCAGGCTGCGCCCGGCATGAGCTGCGCGACGCGCCGGCGGCGGCCGGCGGCGCGCGGCTGATCGAAGCTCCGTTCTTCCCGCAGGAGGATCACCAGTGCGGCCCGGCGGCGCTGGCGACGGTGCTGGGCTGGAGCGGGGTGGCGGTCGCGCCGGCCCAGCTGAGCGAGCAGGTATTCATCCCCGCGCGCCAGGGCAGCCTGCAGGCCGAGATGCTGGCCGCGCCGGCACGCCATGGCCGACTGGGGGTGGAGTTGCCGAAGTCTCCGACCGCGCTCCTGGAGGAACTGGACGCGGGACGTCCGGTGCTGGTGCTGCAGAATCTGGGTCTGCCGTCACAGCCGCAGTGGCACTATGCGGTGCTGGTCGGTTTCGACGCGGCGGCGGGTACCGTGACACTGCGCTCCGGCCGCCTCCGCGAACGCGTACTGGATTGGTCCACGTTCCTGGCGACCTGGCAGCGTGCCGGCAGCTGGGCGATGCTGGTGCTGCGGCCCGGCGAACTGCCGGCCGCCGCCGACCTGCAGGCCTACATCCGCGGCGCACTGACCCTGGAGCGCGCCGGGCAGCATAGCGCTGCGGCAGAGGCCTATGCCGCGGGCATGCGGCGCTGGCCGGACGCGCTGCTGCTGCCCTTCGGCCTGGCCAATGCTCGCTATGCGCAGAACGACCTGGCCGGCGCCGAGCAGGCGCTGCGACTGGCGCTGCAGCTGGACCCGGACGCCATGCCGGTGTTGAACAATCTGGCGCAGGTGCTGATCGAGCAGGGCTGCCCGGCGCTGGCCCTGCGCTATGCCGAGCGTGCGCTGGCGCTGGCGGGCGAGCGTGCCGAGCAGGTGCGCGCCACGCTCGAGCAGGCGCAGCGCGCCAGCCGCACGCCGGGCGATTGCCGCCGTCCCGCCTTTTCCG
Source organism: Nevskiales bacterium (assembly GCA_035574475.1). Taxonomy (NCBI): domain Bacteria; kingdom Pseudomonadati; phylum Pseudomonadota; class Gammaproteobacteria; order Nevskiales; species Nevskiales bacterium. The sequence goes on from DATLYR010000021.1 coordinate 1,977, forward strand.
GAGAGCCGTCATGATCCGCAGTTTCGAGGGCAAGACGCCGCAGCTCGCGGCCGGTGTGTACGTGGACGACGCGGCGCTGGTGCTCGGCGATGTGACCATCGGCGAGGACTCGTCGGTCTGGCCGATGGCGGTGGTGCGCGGCGACGTCAACCGCATCGTGATCGGCGCGCGCAGCAACATCCAGGACAACTCGGTGCTGCACGTGACCCACGACGGCCCGTACACGCCCGGCGGCGTGCCGCTGCGGGTGGGCGACGACGTCACCGTCGGCCACAACGTGATCCTGCACGCCTGCACGGTCGGCCACCGTTGCCTGATCGGCATGGGTGCCATCGTCATGGACAAGGCGGTGCTGGAGGACGAAGTGTTCCTGGCCGCCGGCACGCTGGTGCCGCCGGGCAAGCGCCTGCGCGGCGGTTACCTGTACCGCGGTAACCCGGCGGTGGAGGCGCGGCCGCTGACCCAGCAGGAACTCGACAACCTGCGCTATTCCGCGCAGCACTACGTGCGGCTCAAGAACCGCCATCGTGCCGGCTGACCGGACGAGCTTCGAATCCCGGCGGCCGGCGGCGGGTCTTGGGCGCCATTCGGACCGGATGCTAGACTGCCACGCGCCAAAACCCGCCTGGAATGGACTGCGCTATGCCCGCCCGACTCGTCCTGCTGCGCCACGGCCAGAGCCAGTGGAACCTCGACAACCGCTTCACCGGCTGGGTGGACGTGGACATCACCGAGCAGGGGCGCGCCGAGGCGCGCGAGGCCGGCCGGCAGATGAAGGCCGAGGGCCTGCGCTTCGACGTCGCCCACACTTCGGTGCTCAAGCGCGCCATCCGCACCCTGTGGATTGCGCTGGACGAGCTCGACCAGATGTGGATTCCGGTGCAGCGCAGCTGGCGGCTCAACGAGCGCCACTACGGCGCACTGACCGGCCTGGACAAGGCCGAGACCGCGGCCAAGCACGGCGAGGCCCAGGTCAAGATCTGGCGCCGCAGCTACGACATCCCGCCGCCGCCGCTGGCCGACAGCGACCCCAACCACCCGCGCAACGACGCACGCTACGCCGGCCTGGATCCCAGTGTGCTGCCGGCCACCGAATCGCTCAAGCTCACGCTGGAGCGCGTGCTGCCCTACTGGCACGACGCCATCGCGCCGCAGCTCAAGCAGGGCCGCACCGTGCTGGTGGCCGCGCACGGCAACAGCCTGCGCGCCCTGGTGAAATACCTGGACGGCATCTCCGACGCCGACATCACCGAGCTCAACATCCCCACCGGCATCCCCCTGCTCTACGAGCTGGGCGACGACCTGCGCCCGCGCAGCCGGCGCTATCTGGGTGACGAGGCCGCCGTGCAGGCCGCCGCCGAGGCGGTGGCGAAGCAGGCCTCGGCCAAGAAGTAGGGCGCACCGGCCTGCCGCATTGAGCGGCGGGGGCTATTCGCGCAGTTTCCCGGTCGGCCGTTCCTCGGCCGTGATCAGCGCATGTGCCAGCAGCCAGTCGCGCGCGTCCTGCGCGTCTTCCTCGAACCAGCGCCGCGCGGAGCCCAGCCGGAAGCTGTAGCCCCAGGCATCCATGTCCGCCTGCATGCGCGTGCGGCCGAAGCCCGGCAGCTGGTCCGCCAGCAGGATCTGCAGGTAGCACACCGCGTTTTCCTCGGCGTCGTCGCCGCCGGCGTCGGTGTGCAGTCCGCGGCGCCGGTCCGCCGCCATGCAGATGTAATGGCTGGCCTCGTGCAGCACCGAGTGCAGCGGCGTGTCCGGCCGGGCGTACAGCGCATCGCCCACCAGCCCGGCCTCGGCCTCGCCCCAGTGGCTGCCGGGGATGGCCGCAGCGACGGGCACGGTCTGCAGGCGCAGTCCGTAGCAGGCCAGCAGCCGGCTCAATGCTTGGGGGTCGGCGTCTTGCAGTGTCAGCACGCTCATCGCCAGTATTATCGGCGATGAGTCACCGCCGCAGTGGCGGGGTCGCGGCCGGGACGGCGCGGTCACACGGGCAGGGAGGCCGGCGAGACGGCGGAGTGCAGCCCATGTCCAGACAGCCTGCGATGCCACTTTCTTGCGCGTGCCTCCTGGCGGGGCTGCTGCTCGGCGCCTGTGACGGCAGCGGCGGCAGCCCGCGGGGCGGTGCTGGCCCGGGGGGTGGCGGCAGCAGCACCAGCGCCCCCGGCATTTATCTGAACGTGCTGCCGCCCGGTGCCAACGGCAATTCTGCCGGCGGTCTGGGCAGTCCGGTGCCGGGCGCGCCGGTGCTGCAGTATCCGGCCAATTTCCGCGATCAGCTCGACCTCTACGGCAATCTGGCCTATGCCCGGCCGGGGCTCAAGTCGGCATCCTGCACGCCGCCCAAGAACATCGGCGAGCATCGGGCGCAGTCCGACCAGGCCTGCAACTACTTCAAGGATCACGGGCTGGAGCCCGACAGCGTGGTGTCGAGCCGCGAGCTGACCGCACCCAACGGCCGCAAGGTGACCATCCGGCGCAACGGCTGGGGCGTGCCCTACGTCACCGGCGAAGACCGGCCGGCCGCGCAGTACGGTCTGGGTTTCGCCGCTGCCCAGGACCGCCTGTGGCTATTCGACGTGCTGCGGCAGGTGGGACGCGGGCGCAGCTCGGAATTTCTCGGGCCTTCGCCGACGACCTATGAGCTCGACCGGCAGTTCGGGGCCGGCGGCGGTTACAGCGAGCAGGAGCTGACCGACATCGTCAACTCCGCGGTGGCCAAGATCGGCCCGCTCGGGCCACTGTTCCTGAGCGATGTGGAGATGTTCGTCGCGGGCATGAATGCCTACATCGATTTCCTGCAGACGCCGGAAGGTTTGGCCGCGGTGCCGCCGGAGTATTTCTCGCTCGCGCTCAGTCTGCCGCCAAAGTTCCCGCCGCGCGATTTCACCATCAACGACATCGTCGCCAACGCGGTGCTGATCCAGGCCCAGTTCGGTCGTGGCGGAGGCGGCGAGGCCAGCAACGTCCGTCTGTTGCAGGCCTTGAACGCCGTGGCCGGCGGCGTGATCAGCGGCCCCGGCTGCGAGCTGTGGCGCGATCTGCGCCATGCCAACGATCCCGAGACGGCCTACAGCACCGCGCGCGTGTTCCGCACGCAGTCCCCGGCCAGCGTGGACGAGTCCTGTCCGCAGACCCTGCCGGCCGGCGCCGCGATCTGGGATGCGGGCAGCCTCCAGCCCAAGCCTTTGCTGGTCATTGGCGGCCAGTCCGCCCCGGCGGGCGGCAACGGTCTGTGCGCGCCCGGCCAGCTGCCCGGTATCGGCGGGCAATGCCTGCCGCTGGGCCTGCCCCTGTCCGCCGCCGCGCACATCCCGCTGCCGGCGCCGCTGGCGGCGCTGATTCGGCAGGCGCCGGGGGAGGAAACGGTCGTACCCTACCGGCCGGGGCTGCGCCGCGAGCAGGGGCTCGCCGCGGCCGTGCAGACGCTGGCGGCCCTGCGGCGCGCCTACGTGGACGAGGGCGGCGCCATGCTGAGCCTGTCCAACTGGCTCGGTGTCAACGCCGATCAGACCGAGGCCGGGCATCCGATCATGGTCGCGGGGCCGCAGACCAGCTATTTCGTACCGCAGCTGCTGTGGGAGGCGGCGGTGGTGTCCAAAGGCGGCACGCCCTTCGAGCTGGCGGCGCACGGCATCAGCACCGTCAATCTGCCGTACATCGTCATCGGCCGCGGCCGCAACTTCGCCTGGAGCGCGACCTCGGCCGGCTCCGACCTGATCGACACGCGCGTTTCCCGGCTGTGCAACCTGGACGGCACACCGGCCTCGCGCGAGGACAGCGACGGGGACGGCTTTCCCGATGCCGACGGCTACCGCTACGACGCGAATCGCGACGGCGTGGCCAGCGAGTGCGTGCGCTTCTACCGCCGGGTGGATCGCTGGACTGCCGTCCCGACGCCCGCCAGCCTCGCGCTCGGCGGCCCGCCGCAGCCGCAGCAGGTGACGCGCAACATTCTGCGTACGCACTACGGGCCGGTGATCGCCACCGCCCTGGTGAATGGCGAGCCGGTCGCGATTTCCGAGCAGCGCAGCACCTTCTTCGGCGACGTGGACACCACGGCACCGTTCGCGCTGCTGACCACCACCGGCACGCCGATGACGCAGACGCGCTTCAAGCGGCTGTTCAACAGCACCACCAGCACCTTCAACTGGATCTACAGCGACGGTCGCGATCTGGCCTATATCCAGAGCGGGCTGTATCCGGTGCGCCATCCGCAGCAGCATCCGGAGCTGCCGGTGTGGGGCGATGGCCGCTTCGAGTGGGCTGCCGACCAGGGTCTGGACGCCGCCTTCTTCGCCCAGTACGGTGGCGACGGCAACGCCGGCGCCCGCAGCTTCCCCAGCCGGGCGCGGCCGCAGGCGATCGGCGACCCGCTCGACGGCTACTTCGAATGGCCAGGCTATCTGCCGCTGGCGGCGCACATCCAGGACACCAATCCGGCGCAGGGCTATCTGGCCAACTGGAACAATTCCGGCGCGCCGGGCTGGTGGGCGGCGGACGCCAACGGTACCTTCGGCCCGACGCACCGCATGGAGCTGCTGCAGCGGCGGCTGCAGGCCTTCAAGGCCAGTGGGCGCAAGCACACGATGGCCAGCATGATCGAGATCATGGCCGACGCCGCCTTCGCCGATCTGCGCGCGCAGGATCTATTGCCGCTGCTGCTGCAGCTGATGCAGACGGGGCCGCTCACTGGCGACCAGCAGGCGGTCCTGGCGCTGATGCAGGCCTGGCTCGATGACGGCTCGCACCAGTGGATCGGGGTCACTGCGCCCGGCGGCATCAGGCTCGGCGGCTATCGCCGCGACCGTGACGCGGACGGCGTTTACGACCACCGCGCAGCCGTGGTGCTGATGGACGCCTGGTACCCGCATCTGATCGATACCGTGCTGCCGCAGATGGTGGCGGTGGAGCAGATCGGCGCGCCGCTGCTGGCCGGACGCTACGACGCGCCGCGCCAGCAGGGCTCGGCCTACCAGGAAGGCTGGTACCAGCACATGCGGCGCGTGCTGCGCATGGCGCTGAACGTGCCGGGGCACAGACCCTACCGCATACTGCGCTGTGCCGGCACCGGCGCGCTGGCGGACTGCCGCAGCGCCGTGCTGACCGCGCTCGACCGCGCGCTGGCCGATCTGGGCGGACTGGCCAACCAGGCCAACTGGGACGGTACGCAGCTGGCCAACGCCTCGGCCGAACCGGGCGCGACGGTGGAGGAGTATGACAATGTGGAGCACACCGCTTTCAGCTTCATCCCGGTGCCGCCCATCCACTGGACCAACCGTCCCACCTGGCAGCAGGCCGTGCAGGTGCAGGAATGAGTGCGCGCCGGCGTTTTTTCGAGCAAGAACGGCAGCTTGGGGCTTGTCAGTCCTGCCTTGGGATGGTGTAGTAAAGGGGTCAATAGCGCAGCCGTTTTTCACGCCCTCAGCTCACGGCAGCCGGGGCGGCGTGTCTGAGCGAGGGAGAACGACTTGAGCGGGTCCGCCATGCTTGCCGATGCCCTGTGGCCGCTGTTCCTGTACGGGGCGGTGGTGCTGTTCATCGTGCTGGCCATGCTCGGCCTGTCCTACCTCGCCGGCGAGAAACACCGCAACCACGGCGAGCCCTTCGAGTCCGGCATCGTCACCGTCGGCGAGGGCCGCTTCCGGCTGTCGGCGCAGTTTTATCTGGTCGCGATGTTCTTCGTGATCTTCGACCTGGAAGCGGTGTTCATCTACGCCTGGGCGGTGAGCGCGCGCGAATCCGGCTGGCCGGGCTATATCGAGATGCTGGTGTTCGTCGGCATCCTGCTGGCCGGGCTCATCTATCTGTGGCGCCTGGGCGCGCTCGACTGGGGCCCGCATCGCCGGCAACGCCGTGACGTCGGAGGGCGCGCATGAGCCGCTGGACGCTGAGCCGCCCGGACGAGCGCCCGCTGCGGCGCCTCGATGCGCCGGCGACCGACGCCATCAGCGAGGCGGAGGTCAAGCGGAATATTTTCACCGCCAAGCTCGAGGACATGATCGCCTGGGGCCGCAAGAACTCCATCTGGCCGTACAACTTCGGCCTGTCCTGCTGCTACGTGGAGATGGCCACCGCCTTCACCAGCCCGCACGACATCGCGCGTTTCGGCGCCGAGGTGATCCGCGCTTCCCCGCGCCAGGCCGATCTGATCGTGATCTCCGGCACGGTGTTCATCAAGATGGCGCCTATTATTCAACGGCTCTACGACCAGATGATGGAGCCCAAGTGGGTCATCTCGATGGGCTCCTGCGCGAATTCCGGCGGCATGTACGACATCTATTCCGTGGTGCAGGGCGTGGACAAGTTCCTACCCGTGGACGTGTACATCTCCGGCTGCCCGCCGCGGCCCGAGGCCTTCCTGCAAGGTTTAATTCTGCTGCAGGAATCCATCGGTAAGGAGCGCCGGCCGTTCTCCTGGGTGGTGGGGCCGCAGGGCGTGGTGAAGGCGCCCAAGCGCAGTCTGCGCGACGAGCGCACGCCCGAGCGCAAGCTCGTCACCGAGCTGAGGAGCCCGGATGAGGTGTAGGGCCCCGCTCGTCACCCCGGCGGAAGCCGGGGTCTGGCGCCTTCAAAGTCGCTGGATTCCGGCTTGCGCCGGAATGACGGAGCTTGTGTCATGAGCGCCGTGCTCCAGGAGGCAGTCGCGCCGACGCCCAAAGGCAGCGTCGCGCAGGAGCTGCTGCGCCACTTCGGCCGCGAGCACCTGACCGAGCAGGTGACCGCCGACGGCATCCCGACGCTCTGGGTCAGCCGCGAGCGCCTCCACGACGTGCTGCGTTATCTCAAGAAGGACATCCATCACCCCTACGAGATGCTGTACGACCTCACGGCCATCGATGAGCGCGTGCGGCAGAATCGCAATGGCCAGCCGGACTCCGACTTCACCGTCGTCTATCACCTGAGTTCCTTCACCCGCAATAGCGACGTGCGCATCAAGCTGGCAACGAAGGGCGAGACGCCGACCGCACCTTCGATCACGAAACTCTGGTCCAACGCCAACTGGTACGAGCGCGAAGCCTGGGACCTGTTCGGCATCAAGTTCGAGGGCCACCCCAATCTGCGCCGCATCATGATGGCGCCGACCTGGGAGGGCCACCCGCTGCGCAAGGACTACCCGGCGCGCGCGACCGAGTTCGAGCGTTTCACCCTGCCGCCGGACAAGGTGGCGCAGGAGCAGGAGGCGCTGCGCTTCGTGCCCGAGGACTGGGGCATGCGCCGCGAGCACGACGGCACCGACTTCATGTTCCTCAACCTCGGGCCCAACCACCCGAGCGTGCACGGCGTGTTCCGCATCATCCTGCAGCTGGACGGCGAGCAGATCGTGGATTGCGTGCCGGAGATCGGCTACCACCACCGCGGCGCAGAGAAGATGGGCGAGCGCCAAAGCTGGCATACCTACATCCCCTACACCGACCGCATCGATTACCTCGGCGGGGTGATGAACAACCTGCCGTACGTGATGGCGGTGGAGAAGCTGGCCGGTATCCAGGTGCCGCCGCGCGCGCAGGTCATCCGCGTGATGATGTCGGAGTTCTTCCGCATCACCTCGCACCTGTTGTTCTACGGCACCTTCGCCCAGGACGTCGGCGCCATGTCGCCGGTGTTCTACATGTTCACGGACCGCATGAAGGCCTATGACGTGATCGAGGCGATCACGGGCTTTCGCATGCACCCGGCCTGGTTCCGCATCGGCGGCGTGGCGCAGGATCTGCCGGAGGGCTGGGACCGGCTGGTGCGCGAGTTCCTCGACTTCATGCCCAAGCGCATGGACGAGTATTACAAGGCCGCGCTGCAGAACCGCATCTTGAAGAAACGCTGCATCGGCGTCGCCAGCTACACCAAGGAAGAGGCGCTGGAGTGGGGCGTGACCGGCGCAGGGCTGCGCGCCACCGGCTTCGAGTGGGATTACCGCAAGCAGCGTCCCTACTCGGGCTACGAGAACTTCGAGTTCGAAGTGCCGATCGGCCACAACGGCGACATCTACGACCGCGCCCTGGTGCGCGAGCAGGAGATCCGCCAGTCCTTGCGCATCATCCGCCAGTGCCTGGAGAACATGCCCGCCGGTCCCTACAAGGCCGACCATCCGCTGACCACGCCGCCGGTCAAGCAGTACACCATGCAGGACATCGAAACTCTGATCAATCACTTCCTCGGCGTGAGCTGGGGGCCGGTGATCCCGGCCGGCGAGGCCAGCATGGCGGTGGAGGCGACCAAGGGCATCAACAGTTATTACCTGGTGAGCGACGGCAGCACCATGAGCTACCGCACGCGCATCCGTACGCCCAGCTTCCCGCACCTGCAGATGATCCCCTACGTCGGCAAGGGCCTGCTGGTGGCGGACCTGATCGCGCTGATCGCCAGCATCGATTTCGTGATGGCAGACGTGGACCGATAAGAAATGGACAGGAATGACAGGATCTTCAGGATTCACAGGACTAGAGCAAGAATTTTTTCTTCCAGGAAGAAATTCTCGCCTGTAAATCCTGTTGATCCAGCGATCCTGTCCAATCTTGGGTTTTGGGTATGTTAACCGAGCAGGAAAAGGACCAGATCCGCCACGAGATGGCGCATTACGAGGACCCGCGCGCGGCGTCCATCGAGGCGCTCAAGATCGTGCAGAAGCGCCACGGCTGGGTGTCGGACGAACAGCTGAAGGCCGCCGCCGAGCTGCTGGGCATGTCGGCCGAGCAGCTGGACAGCGTCGCCACCTTCTACAACCTGATCTACCGCCGCCCGGTTGGCCGGCACGTGATCAAGCTCTGCGACAGCGTCGCCTGCCACATCATGGGCTACGACCGGCTGCGCGAGCGCCTGCAGCAGAAGCTGGGCATCGGCCTCGGCCAGACCACGGCCGACAACCGCTTCACGCTGCTGCCGATCCCCTGCCTGGGCACCTGCGACCACGCGCCGGCGATGCTGGTGGGCGACGACCTGCACCGCGACCTCGAGGACGTGAGCAAGGTGGACGCCGTGCTGGAGCAGTATCGATGACCGCACCGAGCTGCAAGGTGAGCGAGAAATTCCCGCTGACCGCGCGCATGCGGCCGGGTGAGCCGCCGCCGGACCTCAAGGCCTATGAGCGCGCCGGCGGCTACCAGGCCTTGCGCCATGCGCTCAAGCACCTGGCCAGCACCGGCGTGACCGAGCTGGTCAAGCTGTCCAACCTGCGCGGCCGCGGCGGCGCGGGCTTCCCGACCGGCGTGAAATGGGCGCTGGTGCCGATGGGCGAGAATGCCCCCAGGCGCAAGTACGTGATCGCCAACGGCGACGAGATGGAGCCCGGCACCTTCAAGGACCGGCTGCTGATCGAGGGCGATCCGCACCAGCTGATCGAGGGCATGATCCTGGCCGCCTACGCGATCCAGGCCGATGTCGGCTACATCTTCCTGCGCGGCGAGTACACCGTCGGTGCGGCGCTGCTGACGCAGGCGCTGGCCGAGGCGCGCAATGCCGGCTATCTGGGCCGGAACATCCTCGGCAGCGGCTTCGACTTCGAGCTGTACCTGCACACCAGCGCCGGGCGCTACATCTGCGGCGAGGAGACCGCGCTGATCTCCTCGCTCGAGGGCAAGCGCGCCATTCCGCGTGCGAAACCCCCCTTTCCGCAGATCTCGGGGCTGTTCGGCAAGCCGACCATCGTCAACAACATCGAGACCTACTGCAACGTGCCGCACATCGTCATCAATGGCGCGGAGTGGTTCAAGTCCATCTCGCGCAGCAAGGACGGCGGCACCAAGATTTATGGCGTGTCGGGCAAGGTGAAGCGGCCCGGCGCCTGGGAGCTGCCGATGGGCACGCCCATCCGCGAGATCCTGGAAGAGCATGCCGGCGGTATGCGTGAGGGCCTGAAGCTGCGCTGCTTTTTGCCCGGCGGCGCCTCGACCGATTTCCTGACGGAAGCGCACCTCGACCTGCCGTTCGACTTCGACAGCATCGCCCGCGCCGGCAGCCGCATGGGCACCGGCCAGATCACGGTGGTGGACGACCAGACCGATCTGATCGGCGTGCTGCGCAACCTGGAGCATTTCTTCGCGCAGGAATCCTGCGGCTGGTGCACACCCTGCCGCGACGGCCTGTCCTGGGTCGAGAAGATCCTGATCCGGCTGGAGAAAGGCCATGGTACGCCGCAGGACCTGGAGATCCTGCGCCAGCATACGAAGTGGCTGGGGCCCGGGCGCACCTTCTGCGCGCATGCGCCGGGTGCGATAGAGCCGCTGCAGAGCGCGATGAAGTATTTCCCCGAGGAATTCGAGCGGCGCGTGCGCGCGCCGCAGGCGAGGGCGGTGTGAGCAAGGTGACCATCTATATCGACGGCCGTCCGGTCGAGGTGGACCCGCGCCGCAACCTGCTCGAGGTCTGCCTCGAGAAGGGGCTCAACCTGCCGTATTTCTGCTGGCATCCGGCCATGGGCTCGGTCGGCGCCTGCCGCCAGTGCGCCGTGGTCCAGTTCAAGGACGAGCACGACACCACCGGCAAGCTGGTCATGTCCTGCATGACGCCGGCCGCCGACGGCACCCGCATCTCGCTGGAGCACCCCGAAGCGAAGGAGATGCGCCGCGAGGTCATCGAGTGGCTGATGACCAACCACCCGCACGACTGCCCGGTGTGCGAGGAGGGCGGCGAGTGCCACCTGCAGGACATGACGGTGATGAGCGGCCACAACTACCGCCGCTACCGCGAGACCAAGCGCACCCACCGCAACCAGTACCTGGGGCCGTTCATCAACCACGAGATGAACCGCTGCATCGCCTGCTACCGCTGCGTGCGTTTCTACCAGGACTACGCCGACGGCAAGGACCTGTCGGTGTTCGCCTCGCGTAACAACGTCTACTTCGGCCGTGCCGAGGACGGCGTGCTGGAGAACGAATTCAGCGGCAACCTGGTCGAGGTCTGCCCGACCGGCGTGTTCACCGACAAGACGCTGTCCGACCATTACAGCCGCAAGTGGGATCTGCAGACCGCGCCCTCGGTATGCGCGCACTGCGGCGTGGGCTGCAACACCAGCCCCGGCGAGCGCTACGGGCGGCTCAAGCGCATCGTCAACCGCTACCACGGCGACATCAACGGCTATTTCATCTGCGACCGTGGCCGCTTCGGCTATGGCTTCGTCAACCGCGAGGACCGTCCGGTCGCGCCGTTGCTGCGCCGTGGCAATGCGCTGCAGGCGGTGTATCGCGACGAGGCCCTGCAGGCGATTGCGCCGATGCTGGCCGCTGGCATGCGCCTGCTCGGCATCGGCTCGCCGCGCGCCTCGCTGGAAGCCAACTTCGCGCTGCGCCGGCTGGTGGGCGCGAGCCATTTCTGCGACGGCCTGTCCGCCGCCGAGCACGGCCTGCTGCGTCTGATCGCCGACATCCATCGCCGTGGCTACGCGCATGCGCCGACCCTGCGCGAGGCCGAGCAGGCCGATGCCGTGCTGGTGCTGGGCGAGGATGTATCCAACACCGCGCCGCGGCTGGCGCTGGCCCTGCGCCAGGCCACGCGCCAGAAGTCCTTCGAGCTGGCCGAGAAGGCCCACATCCCGCGCTGGCAGGACGCCGCCGTGCGCACGCTGGCGCAGCAGCAGCGCAGCCCGCTGTTCCTGGCGACGCCGGCCGCCACGCGCCTGGACGAGATCGCCACGGCCACTGCGCGCGCCACGCCGGACCAGATCGCGCGCCTCGGCCAGGCGGTCGCGCACGCGCTGGATGCGTCGGCACCGGCGGCGTCCGGCCTGGATGAGGTGCAGCAGGCGCTCGTGCAGCAGATCGCGCAGGCCTTGAAGGCCGCGAAGCGGCCCCTGGTGGTTTCGGGGCCGGGCTGCGGCAGCGCCGCCGTCATCCAGGCCGCCGCGAACATCGCGCGCGCCCTGCGCGGCGCCG
>DATLYR010000022.1 GCA_035574475.1 Nevskiales bacterium
GATCTGAAGTCACGGGCCAAGCCGGAAAGCTTCATCCTCCCGCCGAACGGCGGATACGGCCACCGCCTGGTGGTCGACTTGATAGCGGAAAACGCGGCCACGGCCGTCGAACTGGCGGAGGCGCCGGCGCAGCCGGCGCCGGACGGCCGGCCGGCCATGGATCAGATCGTCATCGCCATCGATGCCGGCCATGGTGGCGAAGACCCGGGCGCACGCGGGCCCCGCGGCACCAAGGAGAAGGATGTCGCACTGTCGATCGCGCGCAAGCTGGCCAAACTGGTCAATGCCGAGCCGGGCATGAAGGCCGTGCTGATCCGCGACGGCGACTACTACATCGGTCTGCGCGAGCGTACCCTCAAGGCGCGCAAGGCCCAGGCCGACCTGTTCATTTCCATCCACGCCGACGCCTTTCCCGATCGCAGCGCGCGCGGTTCCTCGGTCTATGTGCTGTCCCAGCGCGGCGCCAGCAGTGTGCACGCGCGCATGCTGGCCGAGCGTGAGAATGCCGCCGACTTGGTGGGCGGCGTACAGCTGAGCGGCCGCGACGATCGCGATGCCTTCCTGCTCAGCGTGTTGCAGGACACCTCGCTGGAGGCCAGCTTCGATGTCGCCAACCGCCTGCTCGGCGAGATGCGCCAGATCAACCCGCTGCACAAGCGCGATGTGCAGCAGGCGGGTTTCATGGTGCTGAAGTCGCCGGACATTCCCTCGGTGCTGGTGGAAACCGCGTTCATTTCCAACCGGCACGAGGAAGTCAAGCTGAGCGACGCCCAGCACCAGGACAGCATCGCCCGCGCGCTGATGCGCGGCATCCGCGGTTATTTCTCCAATTACCGTCCCAGCACCGTCGCCACCGCCGACGCCAGCAACGGCTAGTTGTTGCGTGTTGGGTGCGGCCTGCGATGCAGGCCGCTGCCCCCCTCCGCAGGGCATGACAAGCCCTTCCCGGCTATCATGGCCGGGCTTATGCCCATCCGTGTCCTGCCCGAACAGCTCATCTCCCAGATCGCAGCCGGCGAGGTCGTGGAACGACCTGCCTCGGTGGTCAAGGAGCTGGTAGAGAACAGCCTCGATGCCGGTGCGCGCAGCATCCAGGTCGAGATCGAGCAGGGCGGCCTGCGCCTGATCCGCGTGCGTGACGACGGCGGCGGTATTCCGCGCGACGAGCTGCCGCTGGCGCTGGCACGACACGCCACCAGCAAGATCGCCAGCCTGGCGGAGCTGGAAGCCGTGCGCAGCATGGGTTTCCGCGGTGAGGCACTGCCGAGCATCGCCTCGGTATCGCGACTGGTGCTGAGCTCGCGCGCCGCCGGCAGCGACATGGCCTGGAGCCTGACGGGCGAGGCCGGCGCGCCACGACCTGCCGCGCTGGATGCTGGTACGACGGTCGAGGTCCGTGACCTGTTCCACAACGTACCGCCCCGGCGCAAGTTCCTGCGCAGTGAGCGCACCGAATTCGCACATATCGAGCAGGTTTTCCAGCGTCTGGCGTTGGCGCGATTCGATGTCGAGTTCCGGCTGATACACGATGGCCGCATTCGTTATGCGTTGCCGGCAGCGTTGGATGCGGGCATGCGCGAGCGCCGGATGGCCCAGATCTGCGGTGCGGAATTCGTCCGCTACCTGCGCGCGATCGACACCGAGCGCGCGGGCCTGCGTCTGCACGGCTGGCTGGTACTGCCGGCCTTCTCGCGCAGCCAGCCCGACCTGCAGTACTTCTACGTCAACGGCCGCAGCGTGCGGGACAAGCTGGTCACCCACGCGCTGCGCCAGGCCTACGCCGACGTGCTGCACAGCAGCCGCTATCCGGCCTTCGTGCTGTTTCTGGAGCTGGATCCACGCCAGGTGGACGTCAATGCGCACCCGGCCAAGCACGAAGTGCGCTTCCGGGACAGCCGCCTGGTGCACGATTTCCTGATGCGTGCGGCGCAGGCCGCGCTCGCCGATGTCCAGCCCGACCCGGTGCAGCATCGCGTCGATGCGGCCAGGCTGTCGCCGGATGTCCCGCCGCCGCGTCAGGCAGTGCTGGGGCTGGCGGTCGCCGAGCCGGTCGCGCCGGGCTACCTGGCCGCCCATG
>DATLYR010000023.1 GCA_035574475.1 Nevskiales bacterium
ACCGACGATCGCCAGCAGCGCGCAGGCGCGCGCGGCCGAGCGCCGGTCCTCGATGGCGGCATTGAGCGCGATCACACCAAGGTACAGGAACAACAGGACCAGCTCCGAGGTCAGGCGCGCGTCCCAGACCCAGTAGGTGCCCCACATCGGCTTGCCCCACAGGCTGCCGGTGGCCAGCGCCAGGAAGGTGAAGCTGGCGCCCAGCGGCGCCGAGCTGGTGATCCAGACCTCGGCCAGCTTCATGCGCCAGACCAGCGCCACCACGCCGGCCACGGCCATGGTCACGTACACGAACAGCGACAGCCAAGCGCTGGGTACGTGGACATAAATGATGCGAAACCCCTCGCCTTGCTGATAGTCCGCCGGTGCCAGCACGAGCCCGCCATACAGTCCCCAGGCCATCGATGCGGCAGTGGCCAGCGCCAGCCAGGGAATCAGCCTGCCCGCCAGCCAGTAAAAAGTCGGCGGCGAGCCCAGCTTGTGAAAGGCGGTCTTGATGATGGTCCACATGTTTATTGCATCACTCCACACTCAGCCGCAGCGCTGCGGCGATGGCCAGCGGCGCCAGGGTCAGCGCCAGCACCAGCATGGCGGCCATGAGCAGCATCGGCCCTTGCACCGGCAGGCCGTCGAGCGCCGCGGACACGCTGTTGGCGCCAAAGATCAGCACTGGCGTGTACAAAGGCAATACCAGCAGCGCCAGCAGCATGCCACCGCGCGGCAGGCCTACGGTCAGGGCCATGCCGATGGCGCCGACCAGACTCAAGACAGGCGTACCCAGCAGCAAGCCCAGGGTCAAGACCGGGATCACCTTCGGCGGCAGGCCCAGCACCAGCGCCAGCAGCGGCGATATGACCACCAGCAGCAGCCCGCTGCTCAGCCAGTGCGCCAGCAGCTTGGCCAAGACCAGCCAGGCGGTCGGATAGGGGCTGAGCAGGATCTGCTCGAGGCTGCCGTCCTCGAAATCCGAGCGGAACAGCCGCTCCAACGCCAGCACGGTGCTGAGCAGTGCGGCGATCCAGAGGATCGCCGGCCCGTATCGGGCCAGCAGCTGCCCTTCGGGGCGTGTCCCGAGCGGGAACAGGCACACGATCATGACGAAGAACAGCAGGGGCAGGATGAGATCGCTACGCTGGCGCAGGCCAAGCTGCAGGTCACGCCGCAGCACGCCGGCAAATGCGGCCCTCGCGCTCATCGACCCAGCTCCAGTTGCCGCAGTCGTGCGCCGTCGCGGATCGGATGATGCGTGGTCAAGACCACCATGCCGCCGTCGCCGGCATGCGCGAACAGCGCCTGCTCGAAGTCCGTGCGCGCGGCCTGATCCAGGCCGGTGAGCGGTTCGTCCAGAATCCACAGGGGCGTGTCCTGCATCAGCAGGCGCGCCAGCGCGACACGGCGCAGCTGCCCGGTGGACAGCTGCCGACAGGGCCGGTCCGCATAGGTGTCCAGGCGCAGCAGTTCCAAGGCCTGCGCCGCGGAGCGGCGCTGGCCACGTGCCAGGCAGCGCGCGAAGGCCAGGTTCTCGCGCGGGCTGAGGTCGAGCTTGAGTCCGGACTGGAAACCCAGGTAGGACAGCGACTCGGTGTAGGCGTCATCGGCCTCGGCAATGGGCCGTCCCTGCCAGCGGACCGAGCCTGCGTCCGGCGCGCGCAGCCCGCAGAGGATGCGCAGCAGCGTGGTCTTGCCGCTGCCGTTGGCGCCGACCACCTGCAGGACCTCGCCGACGCGCAGCTCGAAGGACAGGCCCGCGAACAGCTGGCGTCCGCCGCGCCGGCAGGCCAGTGAATCGGCGCTGAGGCCTTCGGGTGCGGGATTCATGCGTGCGCAGTCCTGCGGGCCTGCTCGGCTGTCGATGGTGCCCGGGGCCGGACTCGAACCGGCACGGCCTTGCGGCCGAGGGATTTTAAGTCCCTTGCGTCTACCAATTTCGCCACCCGGGCTGTCACTACGTGCACGCGATATTGGCAGAAACACACCCCCTTAGTTAGGGGTCGCCAGCCCTCTGTGATGGCTGGCGGGGGCATGGGAACCCATCGGAGGCAAGGCCTCCATCACAAAGCCGCGGCTGCGCGGCTTTGTGATGGAGGCTCGGGCCGGAATTGAACCGACGTACGCGGATTTGCAGTCCGCTGCATCACCACTCTGCCACCGAGCCGATTCCGGGGCCTCTTAAACCAAAAACCCCGTTCCACGTGATTCCTGCCGGAACGGGGTTGGCGTTGCTTGTGAAAACTGGAGCGGGAAACGAGGCTCGAACTCGCGACCTCAACCTTGGCAAGGTTGCGCTCTACCAACTGAGCTATTCCCGCGCGTCTTTCCCTGCAAAAAACAAACTTGAATCGAGCGCGTTATTTTAGGTCGCCCCCCCGTACTGTCAAGTTTTGGCCGGGTACTCGCCCTTGAGCATGGGCCAGGCGGCCTTGAGATACATGACCATCGACCAGACGGTCAGCACTGCCGCGAGCCACAGACAGGCCAGTCCGATGCGATAGATGCTGTAGCCGTAGACCGTGCCCTTGAGCAGCATCAGGCCGATGGCGATCATCTGCATCGCCGTCTTGTATTTGCCGATCGTACTGACCGCAACATGCGTGCGCTGGCCGAGTTCGGCCATCCACTCCCGCAGCGCGCTGATGGTGATCTCACGGCCGATGATCACCAGCGCCGGCAGCATGACGATGGCACGCGGATCGGCGTAGATCAGCATGACCAGTGCCGCCGCCACCATCAGCTTGTCCGCAACCGGATCGAGGAAGGCACCGAACGGTGAGGTCTGCTTGAGCCGGCGCGCCAGCCAGCCGTCGAACCAGTCGGTGATCGCCGCGGCCGTGAAGATGCCTGCCGCCAGCCAGTCGGGATGCCGTTCACCGGCGAACAGCACCACGACCAGAACTGGAATCGCCATTACGCGCAGCAGGGTGAGCCAGGTTGGCAGGTTGAGGCGCATCAGGCGTGTTCGTGGAAGTGGTCGTATATTTTCTGGGCCAGCGTGGTACTGATGCCCTCGACGCGTGCGATCTCCTCGACACTGGCGCGGGACAGCTGCCGGATACCTCCGAAAGCCTTGAGCAGCCGCTGGCGGCGGGCCGGACCCAGTCCGCCGATATCCTGCAGCGCCGAGCGCGTGCGCGACTGCTCGCGCCGGCGGCGGTGGCCGCTGAGCGCGAAGCGGTGCGCTTCGTCGCGAATCTGCTGGATCAGATGCAGCGCCGGGGAGTCGGCCGGCAGTATAAGAGGCGACCTCTGCCCCGGCAACACGAGCTGCTCCAGGCCGGGCTTGCGGCTGGGCCCCTTGGCCACGGCCAGCAGCTGTACGCCGTCGATCTCCAGTTCCTGTAATGCCGCCAGGCCCTGGGCGAGCTGACCTGCGCCACCGTCGATGAGTAACAGGTCGGGAATGCGGCCCTCGCCTTTCTTCAGGCGGGCAAAACGCCGCCCGATGGCCTGGCGCAGGGCCGCGTAGTCGTCACCCGGCTGCACAGCCTCGATGTTGAAGCGCCGGTAGCCGGCCTTGTCCGGTGCGCCATGGCTGAACACGACGCAGCTTGCGACGGTGCGCTCTCCGCCGGTGTGGCTGATGTCGAAGCACTCGATGCGCTGCGGGGGCGACTCGAGCCCCAGTGCCGCCTGGAGGCTCTGTAACCGCTCTTCGGTCGTGACCCGGCTGGCCAGCCGGGCCGTGAGGGCCTGGGACAGGGTCGCCTGGGCGATCTGCAGCAGCCGCTGGCGCGCGCCCCGCGGCCGCGTGACCAGGCGGATGCGCCGGCCGCTACGCGCCGACAGGGCCTGCTCCAGCAGCGTGCGTTCGGGCAACGCCTGCGACAGCAGAATCTCGCGCGGCGGCGGCTGGTCGAGATAATGCTGACTGAGGAAGGCGCTCAACAGCTCGGCAGTGTCGGCGCCGACCGGCATTTGCGGGAAAAAGCTGCGGTGCCCGAAGTTCAGGCGATTGCGCACCGAGACGATCACCACGCCGCCCACGCCCTCACGGATTTCGGCCGCCAGCACGTCGCAGTCGGTGGTGCCGCCCGCCTGCAACGGCTGCTCCTGCAGGCGGCGGATGGCGGCGATCTGTTCGCGGTAGCGGGCCGCCTGTTCGAATGCCAGCGTGGCCGATGCCTGCTCCATGCGCCGTACCAAGTCCTGCATGACGGCTTCGGCCTTGCCGTCCAGCAAGCGGGCGGCGTCGTCCACGTCCCGCGCATAGTCCGCCCGTCTGACGAGACCGACGCAGGGTGCGCTACAGCGCTTGATCTGATATTGCAGGCAGGGACGGCTGCGGTGCGCGAAGAAACTGTCCTCGCACTGGCGGATACGAAACAGCTTGTGCAGCGCGTCCTGCATTTCACGCACCGCACCGGCATTGGGGTACGGGCCGAAATAGCGCCCCGGCCGGCGTTGCGCGCCGCGGTGGAAGGCCAGCCGCGGGAAGGGATGGTCGCCGGACAGGAACAGGTAGGGATAGCTCTTATCGTCGCGGAACACGACGTTGTAGCGCGGCCGCTCTGCCTTAATGAGGTTGCTCTCCAGCAGCAATGCCTCATCCTCGGTCTGGGTGACCGTGACCTCGATACGCGCAACCTGCCCCACCAGCGCCTGGGTCTTGGCATCCGTGGCCGAACGCGTGAAATAGCTGGACACGCGTCGTTTGAGATTGCGTGCCTTGCCGACGTACAAAGTGCCGCCGGCGGCATCGAGCATGCGATACACGCCCGGGCGACTGGTCAGCTGATTCAGAAAAGCATCGAGATCGAAGTCACCGGCCACCGGCATGATGGACGGCTGTCCGCGGAGTTCCAACCCGCCCTCAGGTGCCGTAACGGTCGGCGTTCGCGTCCTCGAGCAGGCCGAAGCGCATGGCCAGTCGTGTCAGCTCCACGTCGTTGTCGACGCGCAGCTTCTCGAACAGGCGGTGGCGGTAGGTGCTGACTGTCTTCGGGCTCAGGTGCAGCTGCTCGGAGATCTCGCGCACGCTGCAGCCGTTGAGCACCATCATGACCACCTGCATCTCGCGCTGGGACAGGCTCGAGAACGGCGACTCGTTGCCGGTCTGCATCAGGCTGGCCGCCAGGTTACCGGCGATTTCCGGCGAGATGTAGCGCCGGCCTGCAGCGACCTGGCGCACCGCCGCCAGTACTTCTTCCGCCGGCGAGTCCTTGCTGAGATAGCCCATTGCGCCGGCCGCGAGGATCTGGCTCGGATAGGGTTCGCGGGAATGCATGGAGACGGCCAGGATCTTGAGCCCGGCGTGATGCTGGGTCAGCCGCCGGGTGGCCTCCAGGCCGCCCATGCCCGGCATGTTGATGTCCATGAGCACGACGTCCGGGAGGCATTCGCGCGCGAAGCTCAGGGCCTCTTCGCCGCTTCTGGCCTCGGCAATGACCTCGATGCCCTCGGCCGCATCCAGGATGCGCCGCAGGCCGGCCCGCACCAGGGCGTGATCGTCGACCAGCATTACCGTTATCATGTCCGTCCGCATGGCTGTCGGGTCTGTCGCGCAGGCCCCTCCTCCCGCCGCGAAGACCTCCGATATTAGCACCGGCACCCCATGCCTGCGCAGCGCCGCCAAAAGGAAAGGGCCGCACACGGCGGCCCTGTCCAATTGCTGGGAAACGGCGTCGCGCCCGTCAGTGAAACTGCTCTTCCTCGGTCGAGCCGGTCAGCGCCTTGACGCTACTGGACCCGCCCTGGATCACCGTGGTGACGTCGTCGAAATAGCCGGCACCCACTTCCTGCTGGTGCGAGACAAAGGTGTAGCCCTGCTCACGCGCCTTGAACTCCGGCTCCTGCACCATCTCCACGTAGTGCTTCATGCCTTCGCCGCGTGCGTAGTTGTACGCGAACTTGAACGTGTTGAACCAGTTGATATGGATACCGGCCAGCGTGATGAACTGGTACTTGTAGCCCAGCGCCGACAGCTCGTCCTGGAACCTGGCGATGGTCTTGTCGTCCAGGTTCTTCTTCCAGTTGAACGAGGGCGAGCAGTTGTAGGACAGCAGCTTGCCCGGGTACTTGGCGTGGATGGCCTGCGCGAACTCGCGTGCGAAGCCGAGATCCGGCGTACCGGTCTCGCACCACACCAGGTCGGCATACGGCGCGTAGGCGACGCCGCGCGAGATCGCCTGTTCGAGACCGTTCTTGACGCGGAAGAAGCCTTCCTGGGTGCGCTCACCGGTGAGGAAGGGTTTGTCGTTGGCGTCATGGTCCGAGGTCAGCAGGTTGGCAGCCTCGGCGTCGGTGCGCGCGAGGACGATCGTCGGCACGCCCATGACGTCGGCGGCGAAACGCGCCGCCACCAGCTTCTCGATGGCTTCCTGGGTCGGCACCAGCACCTTGCCACCCATGTGGCCGCACTTCTTCACGGCGGCCAGCTGGTCCTCGAAGTGCACGCCGGCGGCGCCTGCGGCGATCATGTTCTTCATCAGCTCGAAGGCGTTGAGCACGCCGCCGAAGCCGGCTTCGGCGTCGGCCACGATCGGCAGGAAGTAGTCGATGTATTCCTTGTCGCCGGGGCCGATGCCGCGCGACCACTGGATCTCGTCGGCGCGCTTGAAGGTGTTGTTGATGCGACGGACCATCGTCGGCACCGAGTCATACGCGTACAGTGACTGGTCCGGGTACATGGTCTCGGAGGTATTGCCGTCGGCGGCGACCTGCCAGCCGGACAGGTACACGGCCTCCAGGCCGGCCTTGGCCTGCTGCATCGCCTGGCCGGCGGTGATCGCGCCGAAGGCATTCACGTAACCCTTCTTGGCGCCGCCGTTGACCAGCTTCCAGAGCTTCTCGGCACCACGCTTGGCCAGCGTGTACTCGATCTGCAGGCTGCCACGCAGGCGGACCACGTCGGCGGCCGAGTAGGCCCGCTTGATGCCCTTCCAGCGGGGATTGGTCGCCCAGTCCTTCTCCAGGGCCTTGATCTGCTCGTCTCTGCTGCTCATTTCAGGGGATCCTCAGGGGTTACGGAAGGTAGTCGTAGGCCGGCAGGGTCAGGAAGTCCGCGCACTCGGGGTCGGTGCACAGGCGGTCCATGATGGCCTTGGCTTCGGTGAAGCGGCCTTTGGCGAAGCGTTCGTCGCCGACTTCTCGGCGGATATTGTCCATTTCCTCGTCCAGGATCTGGCGGAACAACTCGACCGTGACCTTGCGGCCGTCGGTCAGTACGCCAGTCGGGTGCTTGATCCACTGCCAGACCTGGGTGCGCGAGATTTCGGCAGTGGCGGCATCCTCCATCAGGTTGTAGAGCGGCACGCAGCCGTTACCCGAAATCCAGGCCTCGATGTATTGCACGCCGACGCTGATGTTGTTGCGCAGGCCACCCTCGGTGATGTCGCCCTTGGGCACGTCCAGCAGGTCTTTCGCAGTGACATGCACGTCCTCGCGCAGCACGTTCAGCTGATTGGGACCGGGCATGAAGCGGTCGAAGACCTCGGTGGCCACCTGGGCCAGGCCGGGGTGCGCGATCCAGGTGCCGTCATGGCCGTTCTTGGCCTCGCGCTCCTTGTCGGCGCGTACCTTGGCAAAAGCCTTTTCGTTGGCCTCGGCGTTGTCCTTGACCGGGATGAAGGCGGCCATGCCGCCCATGGCCATGGCGCCGCGACGATGGCAGGTCTTGATGAGGAGTTGTGAATACGAGCTCAGGAAGTGCCGGTCCATACCGACCGAATGACGGTCCGGCATGATCTTGTCCGGGTGGTTACGGAACTTCTTGATGAAGCTGAAGATGTAGTCCCAGCGGCCGCAGTTGAGCCCCACGATGTGGTCGCGCAGCTCGTACAGGATCTCGTCCATCTCGAACACGGCCAGGATGGTCTCGATCAGCACCGTCGCTTTGATGGTGCCGCGGGCGATGCCAAGCGCATCCTGGGCGTCGTTGAACACGTCGTTCCACAGCCGCGCTTCCAGATGACTTTCCATCTTCGGCAGGTAGAAATACGGTCCGGTACCCTTGGCCAGCAGCTTCTTGGCGTTGTGGAAGAAGAACAGCCCGAAATCGAACAGCGCGCCGGGGATGACCTCGCCGTCCAGCTTCACGTGCTTCTCCGGCAGGTGCCAGCCGCGCGGGCGCACGATCAGCGTCGCGATCTTGTCCTTGAGTCGATACTGTTTACCCTCGGGGCTCGTGAACGAAATGCTGCCGTCCACCGCATCGCGCAGGTTGATCTGGCCCTCGACCAGCCCGTGCCAGGTCGGCGATTGCGAGTCCTCGAAATCCGCCATGAAGCACTTCACCGGCGCGTTCAGGGCGTTGATGATCATCTTGCGGTCCACCGGACCGGTGATCTCGACGCGGCGATCCTGCAGGTCGGCAGGGATACCGGCGATTTTCCAGTTGCCCTCGCGCACCGACTGGGTTTCCGGCAGGAAGTCCGGCAGCTTTCCGGCATCGATTTCCTTGGCGCGTTTCTGGCGCGCGGCCAGCAGCTCTTTGAGGCGTGGGCGGTGCTTGCGCACCAGCTGCACGACGAAGGCCAGGGCCTCGTGGGTGAGGATGGCATCGTACTCGGGCTTGATCGGACCCAGAATCTCGGCCCCGCCCCGGTTCACGGCTGTCGGCGTCATCGTGATTGTCTCTTCCCCATTTCGGTTGGTGTACGCACGAACGGACACGGCCCTGGCAGCGGGCGGAATCCGTTCGATCTCATGGAAATCCCCGCGTCCGGCGCCCATCGCGGGGCGGCGCGCGCCAAACGGGCGCGTATTATAGCGGCTTCGTCCGCGTTTGGCATGGCTGAACTGCATGAAGCTGCTGGCTTTTAACAAACCCTACGGCGTGCTGTGCCAGTTCACGGACGCCGCCGGGCGCCCGACGCTGCGTGATTACCTGCCGGTGCCCGACGTCTACCCCGCCGGACGACTCGACCTGGACAGCGAGGGCCTGGTCTTGCTTACCGATGATGGCGTGTTACAGGCCCGCATCACGGATCCGTGTCACGCCCTCTGGAAACGCTACCTGGTGCAGGTGGAGGGTCAGCCGGCGCCCGCCGCGCTGGACCGGCTCCGGCAGGGCGTGATCCTGGAGGGGCGTCGCACGCGCCCGGCGCGGGCCCGACTCGTCACGGAGCCCGACTGGCTGTGGCCACGCGATCCGCCCGTGCGCTTCCGCCAATCGGTGCCGACCCGCTGGCTCGAGCTGGAAATCCATGAAGGCCGCAACCGCCAGGTGCGACGCATGACGGCCGCGGCCGGCCATCCGACCCTGCGCCTGGTCCGGTTGGCGATCGGGCCGGTCGGACTCGACGGGCTGTTGCCCGGCCAGTGGCGCCAACTGTCCACCGGCGAGGTCGGCCAACTGCTCGGCCGTGCAGGGGTGCGCGGTTATTCGTGAATCGGTCGCTCGGAGACGAGGATGCCATCGGCGTCTGCATACAGCCACGCGCCTGGCCGGAAGGTCACGCCCGCGAAGCTGAGCACGCGATCCGCTTGGGCACTGTGCAGGCCCTTCTCGCTCTTGCGCGGATGCAGGCCCAGTGCCTTCACCCCGATGGCCTGTGCGCCGATTTCCCCCGAGTCACGGATGTAGCCGTAGACGACAATGCCCGCCCAGTGGTTCCTGACCGCCAGCTGGCCGAGATTGCCGCCCACTACCGCGCAGCGGGGCGAGCCGCCGGCATCCACCACCAGCACCCTACCCTCGCCCGGCGTTTCCAGTGTGGCCCGCACCAGTGCGTTGTCCTCGAAGATCTTCAGCGTCTTGATCGGGCCATGAAAGGCGATCTTGCCGCCGAAGTCGCGGAATACCGGCTCGCAAACCTGGGCTTCGGGGTGGGCATCCGACAGATCGGTGGTCGCAAAAGTCATACGAGGCTCCTTCACTCAGCTATCGAAGGCCGCCCGGGCAAGACGCAATAGACCGCCCACACGGCGACCAGTAAGAACCCGATCAGCGTCCAGCCTGGCAGGGTGATGCCCAGCCAGATGCCCTCGACCGCGGCGCAGCTGCCCTCGCCTTTCAGCACGAAGGCCAGTGCGTCGCGCCAGGGCATGATCTTCATCAGGTGCTCCAGCGGCGGGCCGCAGGCCGGAACCTGGTCCGGCGGCAGGGATTGCAGCCAGACATGCCGGCCGGCAATGGCCGCGCCGACGCCAGCGGCCGCGAACGCCAGCGCGGAATACAGGTAACGACCCCAGCCCCTGGGGTCCTGCAGCGCGGCGCCCAGGAACACCAGCCCTGCGGCGATCATGGCCACGCGCTGCAGCACGCACAGCGGACAGGGGTCGAGTCCGCGCCCGTACTCCAGGTAGAGCGCGAAGCCCATGGCGCCCGCACAGGCCAGAAAGCCCACGAGGAAACGCCGGCGGATGGGAAGATTGAGTACGGCTGACAGCACGCGCGGCAGCTTAACGGCTCGTTTACGCGACAGCAATCCACTCTCTCTGACAGAATCCCGCTGAAAACGATCCACGCCAACCGGACAGGAACATGAGCCACGCGATTCGCATCAAGCACACCGGCGGACCCGAGGTCATGCAGTGGATGACCGTGACGGTCGGCGCGCCGGGCCCGGGCGAGGTACGCATCCGCAATACCGCCATCGGCCTGAATTTCATCGACTGTTACCACCGCAGCGGGCTGTATGCGCTGCCACTGCCCAGCGGCCTGGGCATGGAGGCAGTGGGTGTCGTGGAGGCGCTGGGCCGGGACGTGGAAGGGCTGCGCCCGGGTGACCGGGTCGCCACGATCGGGCCACCGGTTGGCGCTTATGCCGAGCAGCGGCTGATGCCCGCTGCGCGCGTGGTGCGGGTCCCGGACGGGGTGGATGACCGGACGGCCGCAGCCGCAATTTTCAAAGGCCTGACAGCGCACTACCTCATTTTTCGCACCTGGCCCGTGAAGTCCGGCGAGCGCATCCTGGTGCATGCCGCCGCCGGGGGCGTGGGCCAGATCCTATGCCAGTGGGCCCGCCAGCTCGGCGCTACGGTCATCGGCACGGTGGGCTCGGAAGAGAAGGCCGCGCTGGCCCTGAGCCGCGGCTGCCATCACGTGATCAATTACAACCGCGAGGACTTTGCCAGGCGGGTGCGCGAAATCACGCATGGCGAGGGTGTGGACGTGGTCTATGACTCGGTCGGTCAGGCGACCTTCGAGGGCTCTCTGGATTGCCTGCGGCCGATGGGTCTGTTGGCGAGCTTCGGCAACGCTTCCGGCCCGGTACCGCCCTTCGACCCGCTGGTGCTGATGAAGAAAGGCTCGCTGTACTTCACCCGTGCGAGTCTGATGGACTACACGAAAAAACGCGAGGATCTGGTGGCTGGCGCCAGTGCCGTGTTCGAAGCGTTGGCCAAAGGCATCATCCGGGTGGAGATCGGCCAGACCTATCCCCTGCGCGAGGCGGCACAGGCGCACGCCGACCTGGAAGCGAGAAAAACCACGGGTTCTACGCTGCTGATTCCGTGAAGGGCTCGGCGAGCCATTCGTGTAGGGAAGCCGCCAAGCCCTTCGCTCGCTCTTACTGAGCAGCCCGTCAAATAGTGCGTAACTTCCTGCCGTCATCCCGGCGCAGGCCGGGATCCAGTGCCTTTGCGGAATGGCGCAGAAAGTCACTGGATTCCGGCTTTCGCCGGAATGACGGAATCGGCCGGTATGTCCATCGAAGTGCGCACTATTTGGCAAGCTGATCAGTAAACTACGCCGCCACCACCGGAATCTTGCCGATCTTCGCTTGCCACTCCTTCGGCCCGGTCTGGTGCACCGACGTGCCCTGGCTGTCCACCGCCACCGTCACGGGCATGTCCTGGACCTCGAATTCGTAGATGGCCTCCATGCCCAGATCCTCGAAGCCGACCACCCTTGCCGCCTTGATCGCCTTGGCCACCAGATAGGCAGCGCCGCCGACGGCCATCAGATAAGCGCTCTTGTGTTTCCTGATCGCTTCGATGGCGGCCGGCCCGCGCTCGGCCTTGCCGACCATCGCGATCAGGCCAGTCTGCGCCAGCATCATTTCCGTGAACTTGTCCATGCGCGTGGCGGTGGTCGGACCGGCCGGGCCGACCACTTCGCCGCGCACCGGGTCCACCGGGCCGACGTAGTAGATCACGCGGTTGCTGAAGTCCACCGGCAGCTTCTCGCCACGCGCGAGCATGTCCTGGATGCGTTTGTGCGCGGCGTCGCGGCCGGTGAGCATCCGGCCGTTGAGCAGCAGGATCTGGCCGGGCTTCCAGCCCGCGACTTCCTCGCGCGTCAGCGTGTCGAGGTTCACGCGCGTCGCGACTTCGGTGTTCGCCTGCCAGGTGACCTGCGGCCAGTCTTCCAGGCGGGGAGCTTCCAGCCGCGCCGGGCCGGAGCCGTCCAGCTCGAAGTGCACGTGGCGCGTGGCGGCGCAGTTGGGGATCATTGCCACCGGCAGGTTCGCCGCGTGGGTCGGGTAGTCGAGAATCTTCACGTCCAGCACGGTGGTGAGGCCGCCCAGGCCCTGCGCGCCGATACCCAGTGCATTCACCTTGTCCATGAGTTCCAGCCGCAGCGCTTCGATGCGCGTGAGCGTGTCGCCGCGCGCGGCCCGGGCGCGCAGCGCGTGGATGTCCACCGGCGCCATGATCGCTTCCTTGGCCAGCAGCATCGCCTTCTCCGGCGTGCCGCCAATGCCGATGCCCAGGATCCCCGGCGGGCACCAGCCGGCGCCCATGGTCGGCACGGTTTTCAGCACCCAGTCCACGATCGAGTCGGAAGGGTTCAGCATCACGAATTTGCTCTTGGCCTCCGAGCCGCCGCCCTTGGCGGCGCAGATCACCTCGACATGATCGCCGGGGACGATCTCGTAATGCACGACGGCCGGCGTGTTGTCCTTCGTGTTGATCCGCTTGCCGGCCGGGTCGGCCAACACCGAGGCGCGCAGCTTGTTGTCGGGGTCGAGATAGGCGCGTCGCACCCCTTCATTGACCATATCCTGCACGGACAGCGTGGCGTCCCAGCGCACGTTCATGCCCACCTTCAGAAAGACCAGCGCGATACCGGTGTCCTGACAGATCGGCCGGTGGCCTTCCGCGCACAGGCGTGAGTTGGTCAGAATCTGCGCGATGGCATCCCTGGCCGCGGGCGATTCCTCGCGCGCATAGGCTTCGCCCAGCGCCCGGATGTAGTCCAGCGGGTGGTAATAGCTGATGTACTGGAAGGCATCCGCAATCGACTGGATGAAATCGTCCTGCCGGATCGTGGTCATGGGCTGTCCGCCTCAGTGCTGTGCGGCGCGAGCCGCTTGGATACCGCTCTGCATGATGCGGTCGGTCCAGGCGATGCCGATGGCCGACAGGATGAAGGCCATGTGGATGATGGTTTGCAGGATCACGCCCTCCTGGCTGGCGGTGGCGCATTTCACGCCGGCCTCCACCGCCGAGCAGAGCGGATAGGCGCCGACCATCCCGGCCTCGATGAAGGTCTTGAGGAGATGGATCGAGGAGATTCCGATGATCGCCATGGCCAGCTTGACTTTGAGCACCGAGGCGTTGACGTGGCTCAGCCACTCCGGCTGGTCCGGATGGCCCTGTAGCCGCAGGCGCGAGACGAAGGTCTCGTAGCCGCCCACGATCACCATCATCAGCAGGTTGGAGATCATCACCACGTCGATCAGCGCCAGCACGATCAGCATGACCTGCTGCTCGTTGAGGGCGAATGCGCCATGGATCAGATGCCAAAGCTCTTTGAGGAACAGCACCACGTACACGCCCTGGGCCACAATCAGACCCAGGTATAGCGGCAGCTGCAGCCAGCGGGAAGAGAAGATCAGGGACGGCAAGGGTCCGAGGGTCGGGACCTGGATCTGGGTTTCGGCCATGACGGATTCCGCACGAGGTTTACGAACGAGCGCGTCATTCTACAGGCTGCCGGCGGCGCCGGCAGCCTGTGACTGGCTTTCAACCGCCGGCGCCGCCCGGCCCTTGGATGCCGCCCTCGGTCAGCGCGACGGGATCCAGCAGCTTGCGCAGCGTGTCCTCGTCGAGCTTGGTGCTTTCGCGCGCGACGTCCAGCACCGGGCGTCCCTGCTTGTAGGCCTTCTTGGCGATCTCGGCGCCTTTCTCGTAGCCGATCACGGCATTGAGGGCGGTGATGAGGATGGGATTGCGGTCGAGCGCGCGCTGGATGTTGTCCCGGCGCACGCGGAAGCCCGCGACCGCCTTGTCCGCCAACAGGCGCGAGACATTCGCCAGCAGCTCGATGCTCTGGATCAGGTTGTGCGCAATCACCGGCAGCATGACATTGAGCTGGAAATTGCCGGAAGACGCCGCCACCGTGATCGCGGCATCATTGCCGATCACCTGCGCCGCCACCATGCAGGTGGCTTCCGGAATCACGGGGTTGACCTTGCCCGGCATGATGGAAGAGCCCGGCTGCAGCGCCGGCAGCTCGATCTCGCCCAGTCCGGCCAGCGGCCCCGAGTTCATCCAGCGCAGGTCGTTGGCGATCTTCATCAACGACACTGCCGTCACCTTCAGCTGCCCGGACAGCTCGGCGGCAGCGTCCTGCGCCGACAGGCTCTCGAAATAATCCGGGCTGGTGACGAACCGGATGCCGGTGCGCTTTGCCAATGCGCTGGCGAATTTCGCGCCGAATTCCGGATGTGCGTTGATGCCGGTGCCGACCGCGGTACCCCCCAGCGCCAGGGCCTGGATACGCGGCTGAGTGCCCTTCAGCCGTGCGATGTCGTTGCGAATCTGGCGCGCCCAGCCGCCCAGCTCCTGGTCGAAGCGCACGGGCATCGCATCCATCAGATGCGTGCGGCCGGTCTTGGTGATGCCCTTCAGACTGCGGGCCTTGCGCTCGATGGTCCTGGCCAGGTGCTCCAGGGCCGGCAACAGCCGTTCCTGCAAGCCCAGTGCCGCAGCGACGTGGATGGCGGTCGGGATGACGTCGTTGGAGGACTGGCCGTAATTGACGTGGTCGTTGGGGTGTACCCGGCTGCGCAGCCGCTTCGATGCGAGCGCGGCGATCACCTCGTTCGCATTCATGTTGCTGGAGGTGCCGGAGCCGGTCTGGAACACGTCCACCGGGAACTGCGCATCGTGCCGGCCATCGGCGACTTCCAGTGCGGCCTCGACGATGCGGCGCGCGATACGCGGGTGGAGCAGCCCGAGCGCCGCGTTCACCTCCGCCGCCGTAGCCTTGATCAGCCCCAGCGCGCGGATGAAGGCGCGCGGCATACGCTGGCCGCTGACCGGAAAGTTCTGCACCGCGCGCTGGGTTTGCGCCCCCCACAGGGCGGACGCCGGTACCTCGAGCGTACCCATGCTGTCCCGTTCGACGCGGAAGGGCCTCTGTTTCGCTCGTCGTCTGGCCATCGCGCACACCCCGCAAAAGCCCGGGTGAAGACGGGGTTTACGGTATCATTTGCGCGTTCACCCGCCCACTGCCGTCCAGCCGATGCCCATGAAACTGACGTCCCTGAGCGCCCTTTCGCCGATCGACGGCCGCTACGCCGACAAGACCTGGGATCTGCGCGAGATCTTCAGCGAGTACGGCCTGATCCGGCAGCGGGTCAAGGTCGAGGTGCGCTGGCTGCAGGCGCTGGCCGCACATGCCGGCGTCCCCGAGGTGCCGCCGCTGAGCGACAAGGCCGGCGGACTGCTGGACCAGCTGGTGGACGGCTTCGACATGAACGAGGCGCAGCGGGTCAAGGCGATCGAGGACAGCACCAACCACGACGTCAAGGCGGTCGAGTACTATCTCAAGGAGCGCATCGAGGGCAGCAAGGAGCTGCTGGCGGTCAGCGAGTTCTTCCACTTCGCCTGCACCTCCGAGGACATCACCAACCTCGCCTACGCCCTGATGCTGCGGGAGGCGCGCGAACGCTACCTGCTGCCGACCTGGGACGAGCTGATCGCTAAAATCCGCGAGCTGGCGCACGGCTGCGCCGACATGCCGATGCTGTCGCGGACCCATGGCCAGCCGGCCTCGCCCACGACCCTGGGCAAGGAAATGGCGATCTTCGTGCACCGGCTGCGCCGCCAGCGCGAGCAACTGGCCCGGGTCGAGATCCTGGGCAAGATGAACGGTGCGGTGGGCAACTACAACGCGCACCTGGCCGCCTATCCGGACGTGGACTGGGCCGCGCTCAGCCGGCGCTTCGTCGAGCAGCTGGGCCTGAACTGGAACCCGCACACCACGCAGATCGAGTCGCACGACTACATCGGCGAGTACTTCGCGGTGGTCGAGCGCTTCAATCTGATCCTGCTGGATTTCTGCCGCGACGTGTGGGGCTATATCTCGCTCGGTCACTTCCGCCAGCGTGCCGTCGCAGGCGAGGTGGGCTCGTCCACCATGCCGCACAAGGTCAACCCTATCGACTTCGAGAACGCCGAGGGCAACCTGGGCATGGCCAACGCCATCATGGGGCACCTGGCCGACAAGCTACCGGTCTCGCGCTGGCAGCGCGACCTGTCGGACTCCACCGTGCTGCGCAATCTCGGCGTCGGCATCGCGCACAGCGCCATCGCCTACCAGTCGGTGCTGCGCGGCATCGGCAAGCTGGAAGCCGACGAACAGGCGATGCGCGACGAGCTCAACCGGCACTGGGAAGTGCTGGGCGAGGCGGTGCAGACCGTCATGCGCCGCTACGGCATCGAAAAGCCCTACGAGAAGCTCAAGGAACTCACGCGCGGCCGTGAAGTGACGCAGGCGTCCCTGCGCGCCTTCATCGAATCGCTGGCGGTGCCTGCAGAAGCCAAACGCTACCTGCTGGCACTGCGGCCGGACACTTACACCGGCAACGCCGCACAGCAGGCGCGCTCGGTATAGACTCCGGTTCATGACCGAAGCAGAACCCGCTCCGACCCGCGAGCTCAACAGCCACATCGAATTCCGGGAGGCGGCCTGCGCGCTCGTGCGCGGTGCGCGCCTGCAGCTCAATATCCTGACTTACGCCTTCGAGCGCGAAATCTACGGCCATCCCGATTTCGTGCAGGCGGTGCAAAAGCTGGCCACCCAGCATGCGCGCGCCAGGGTGCGGATCCTGATCCACTCGCCCGACTGGGCCAGCCGCAGCGGCCACCGCCTCGTCGAGCTGGCCCGGCGGCTGTCCAGCTTCATCGAACTGCGCGAACTGAACGAACAGGACAAGCAGCTGACCGGCGAAGTGCTGATCGCGGACGAGAACGCCCTGCTCTATCGGGAATCGCCGGACACGATGCAGGCCCGTTACTTCCCCGATGACCCGCGCCAGGCGAGCCCATGGCTGCGCCGCTTCGAGGGGCTCTGGACCGGGGGCGAGATCGTGCAGGGCTTGCGCCGGCTGAATACTTGAGAATGCACTACGTGCAGGTATGCGTTCGCAGTCGCGAACGCACCCACAACACGCAAGACTCATTCTTCGGGTAGCACCGCTTCGAATCCGCGAATGGCCACGCGCAGCCGCTCCGGCACCGGCGCGGCCTTCTGCTGGCGATAGTCGAACCACACCACCACCGCGCGTGAGGTCGCCACCGGCGCATCCTCGCCCTGCACGAACATCGCGCATTCGAGCGTCAGGCTGCGCCCGCCGATCCTGAGCGTGCGCGTGGCGACGTCGAGCTGCGCCGGGTAGCGCAGCTGGCGGATGAAGCGGCACTGGATCTCGGCCAGGATCGGGCCCTCGCCGCCCCAGATGTCGGGATCGTTGCCCAGCAGCCGGTCGAAATAGGCAATGCGCCCGCTCTCGGCGTAGCGGAAGAAGATTACGTTGTTGACGTGTCCCAGCATGTCCATGTCGCCCCACTGCACCGGCAGCGGCGTGAAATGGCGAAACTGGCTGCGATCGCTCATGGCGTCAGGCTCTCCATTATCAGCCAGGCATCTTAGCAGCCCGCAGTACCTGACAGTTCCATGCCGTCAGGCTATGCTCAGCCTGCCGCAGCCCCGGCTGCATGCCCAACTGCAGGTGTCCCCATGGCGCAAGCCTCCCTCGGTGCGAACGATGCGTGGCAATGGATCGTGCGCGGCTGGCG
Source organism: Nevskiales bacterium (assembly GCA_035574475.1). Classification (NCBI taxonomy): domain Bacteria; kingdom Pseudomonadati; phylum Pseudomonadota; class Gammaproteobacteria; order Nevskiales; species Nevskiales bacterium. The sequence goes on from DATLYR010000023.1 coordinate 17,911, forward strand.
GCTGTTCCTGAAGAACCCGGTGGTGTGGGTGGTCCTGACCCTGATCTACATCGTCAGTCTGTTCGTGCTCAACATGGTGCCGGTCGTCGGCGCGCTGCTGGCCGCGCTGCTGACGCCGGCCCTGATCGCCGGGCTGCTGTTCGGCGCCAGCGAACTGGACCAGGGCCGTGCGCTGGCGCCCGAGCATCTGTTCCGGGCCTTCCAGGACCAGCCGAGGCTGCTGCAGCTGGTACTGCTGGGGCTGGTGCCGCTGGCCGTCACGCTCCTGCAGAAAGGCGTGATGGGGCTGGCATTGCCGCAGGAACTGACGACGCTGGTGGGCCTCGTGCTATCCCTGGCCGGTGCCTGCACACTGCTGTTCGGGCTGCCGCTGGTCATGCTCGGCAACAAAACCGCTGTCGAGGCGGTGCCGGCCAGCCTGCGGGCCTGCCTGGCACAGCCGCTGGCGGTCGCGGTATTCCTCGGCCTGGCCCTGCTGTTGATGATTCTCGCGATGATCCCGCTCGGCCTGGGCCTGCTGGTCTACCTGCCCGTGATGGTCGGTGCGGTGTATGCCGGTTACCGCCAGGTGATCTGAGGCGCAGACATGGCCGCCGACCTCGAGGCGCACTACCGACGGACTGAATACTGCGTGCAGGCCGGCGCACGCCGGCTGGTGTTCAGCATCGACCGCCATGATGCCGGGGCCGAGGTCGCCCTCACCGCCGAGACCGGGGACTTCCGGCAATGGGCCATCGTCACCCCCTGCAACCCCGCCTCTGTCGCCCTGTGCGCGGAGGAGAATGCCGCGCGCCTGGAAAATTTCCGGCGCTGGCTGGAAACCTCGCCTTATCGCTGGCTGGACAGCCGTAATCGCGACCCGGACGGCGTCTGGCCGGACGAACCCGGCGCCCTCATTCTGGACATTCCGCTGGCAGCGGCCGAGGCCCTGGGCCGACAGTACGGGCAGAACGCCATCGTGCATGCCCGCTATGGAGAGCCCCCGCGGCTGCTATGGCTGACTGAGGCTTGAGTCAATCCTTCCGCTCGCTGTGCCCGAGGTCGCGCCCGGGTGCGATGCGGTCGCGCAGCGCCTGCTTGACGGCCTTGATCTCCGGAAAGCCGCCGTCCCGGGCGCGTGAGAACAGCAGTTCATCGCCCAGCCGGATTTCGAACACGCCGCCGGTGCCGGGCCGCAGCGCCACCTCGCCCAGTTCGTCCGGGAACGTGGTCAGCAGTTCCTGCGCCAGCCAGGCGGCGCGCAGCAGCCAGCGGCATTGGGTGCAGTAGCGGATTTCGACGCGCGGCCGGCTGTTCGCAGTCATGTGCCCGGGTCCAGGGCCGGCGACACGGGATAGCCCCGGATGAACTCCGGCGGCATACGTCGGGGCTTGCCACTGTCCAGATCGGCGCAGACGAACAGGGTGCGCCCGCGCAGCAGCGTTGCGCCGTCGTGTACACGTACCAGCTGGTAGCGCCGCCACAGGCTCAGCTTGCCGTCATTGCCGGTCAGCCAGGTGCCCGCTACCAGCTCGTCACCGGGGAAAGACGGGGCCAGGTAATCCAGTTCATGCCGACGCACGACCATGGCGCGCTTGAGCCGGTGGTACTCGGGCCAGTCCAGGCCCAGGGCCTTGGAATGCGCCCAGGCCACCTGCTCCAGCCAGCGCAGATAGGTCACGTTGTTGGTATGGCCCAGGACGTCCGTATCGCTTTCGGCGACCTTCAGGGACAGTTGGTAAGGATCAGGAAAATCCCATTTTATTTCAGACATCTGCGATTCCATTCCGAAGTCGCCTCCACACGGGGCCGGGACTCCCGCAGCTTGCGGGCCCTGCAAATGCGGACTAAAATGGTCCCATTAATATAAGTCCGCACACTGGCTATTGAATCCGTCATGCTGCGCCCGAGCAAGCTTGCCGATTACGCCACGGTCGTCATGACCGGCCTGGCCCGCGATCCGGAACGCCTGCGCAATGCCGCGGACCTGGCTGCCGATACCCACCTGTCGGTCCCCACGGTCAGCAAGGTGCTCAAGCGTCTGGCACGCGAGGGATTGCTGGTCTCCATCCGCGGCGCCCACGGCGGCTACCGGCTGGCGCGGCCACCGGCCGACATCACCATGGCCCAGATCATCGCCGCGCTGGAAGGCCCGCTGGGACTGACCGATTGCGCCGCGCACAACGGCCGCTGCGGCATCGAGTCGCTGTGCCAGGTGCGCGGCAACTGGCTGCGCATCAACCATGCCGTGCAGCGAGCGCTGGACGGCGTGACCCTGGCCGAGATGGCCGAACCCTTCCCGCCCCCGCCGCGCACGGAAGTGCCGCTGCGCCGGGCGCAGGCCCGAGGGACCTGACATGGCTACCCGCCCGCAGGATATCGAGGCGCTGGTCAAGCGCGAGTACAGCGCCGGCTTCGTCACCGAGCTGGACGCGGATACGCTGCCGCCCGGCCTCAACGAGGACGTCATCCGGCATATCTCGCACAAGAAGGAGGAGCCGGAGTGGCTGCTGGAATGGCGGCTGCAGGCCTATCGCCACTGGCTGACGATGCGCGAGCCGCGCTGGGCGCATGTCCACTACCCGCCCATCGATTACCAGGCGATCTCCTATTACTCCGCGCCCAAGACACTGAAGGACCGGCCCAAGAGCCTGGACGAGGTGGACCCGAAGCTGCTGGAAACCTACGCCAGGCTCGGCATCCCGCTGCGCGAGCAGGAGATCCTGGCCGGCGTGCAGAACGTTGCCGTGGACGCGGTGTTCGACAGCGTGTCGGTGGCCACCACCTTCAAGGAAAAACTCAAGGAAGCCGGCGTCATCTTCTGCTCCATCTCCGAAGCGGTACGCGAGCACCCGGAGCTGGTGCGCCCGTACCTGGGCAGCGTGGTGCCGACCGGCGACAACTTCTACGCGGCACTGAACTCCGCGGTGTTCACCGACGGCTCGTTCGTGTTCGTGCCCAAGGGCGTGCGCTGCCCGATGGAGCTGTCCACCTATTTCCGCATCAATGCCCAGAACACCGGCCAGTTCGAGCGTACCCTGATCGTGGCCGAAGAAGGCGCCTACGTGAGCTACCTCGAGGGCTGCACGGCGCCCAAGCGCGACGAAAACCAGCTGCACGCCGCGGTGGTGGAGCTGGTGGCGCTCGACGACGCCCAGATCAAGTATTCGACCGTGCAGAACTGGTATCCCGGCGACGAGAATGGCAAGGGCGGCATCTACAATTTCGTCACCAAGCGCGGCGACTGCCGCGGGCGCAACTCGAAGATCTCCTGGACCCAGGTCGAGACCGGCTCGGCCATCACCTGGAAGTACCCGAGCTGCATCCTGCGCGGCGAGGGCTCGGTCGGCGAGTTCTACTCCGTGGCGCTGACCAACAACTACCAGCAGGCCGATACCGGCACCAAGATGATCCACATAGGGTCGAATACCCGCTCGACGATCATCTCCAAGGGCATCTCCGCCGGCCATGGCCAGCAGGCCTATCGCGGTCTGGTCAAGATCCTGCCGAGTGCGGAGAACGCGCGCAATTTCACCCAGTGCGACAGCCTGCTGATCGGCGACCACTGCGGTGCGCATACCTTCCCGTATACCGAGGTCAAGAACGCCAGCGCCCGGCTCGAGCACGAGGCCACCACCAGCAAGATCGGCGAGGACCAGCTGTTCTACTGCCGCTCGCGCGGCCTGTCCGAGGAAGACGCGGTCAACATGATCGTCAACGGCTTTTGCAAGCAGGTGTTCAAGGAACTGCCGATGGAGTTCGCCGTCGAGGCACAGAAGCTACTGAGCGTGTCGCTGGAAGGCGCCGTGGGTTGAAAGACTAATGTCCGCAAATCAACGCGAATCAATGCCAGTAAAGTCAAGAATGCCCTACTTCAGAAAAGAATCCTCTCATTCGCGTTCATTGGCGTTCATTCGCGGACTTTGAATTCTTATATACGCGAGACCGAAATGCTGAGCATCCAGAATCTGCACGCCAGGGTTGCCGAGCGCGAGATCCTCAACGGCATCAGCCTCGAGGTGAAGGCCGGCGAGGTGCACGCCATCATGGGCCCCAATGGCTCGGGCAAGAGCACGCTGTCCAAGGTCCTGGCCGGCCACGAGGACATCGAGGTCACCGAGGGCAGCGTCACCTACGACGGCCGCAACCTGCTGGAGCTGGCACCGGAGGCGCGCGCCTGCGAGGGCCTGTTCCTCGGTTTCCAGTACCCGGTCGAGATCCCGGGCGTCAGCAACCTGTACCTGCTCAAGGCCGCCCTCAACGCGCGCCGCAAGTACCGCGGCCAGCCGGAAATCGACGCGCTCGACTTCCTGACCCTGGTCAAGGAGAAGGTCAGGCTGATGCGCATGGACGACGGCATGCTTTATCGCGGCGTCAACGAGGACTTCTCGGGCGGCGAAAAGAAGCGCAACGAGATCCTGCAGATGCTGGTGCTGGAGCCCAGGCTGGCGGTGCTGGACGAAACCGACTCCGGCCTGGACATCGACGCGCTCAAGATCGTCGCCGACGGCATCAATGCCCTGCGCGGACCGGAGCGCGCCATCGTGCTGGTGACGCATTACCAGCGGCTGCTCGACCACGTCGTGCCGGACCAGGTGCACGTGCTGGCCAACGGTCGCATCGTCCGCTCGGGCGGCCGCGAGCTGGCCCTGGAGCTGGAGCAGAAGGGTTATGGCTGGTTGGAAGGCGCCAGCCGCAGATCCGCGGAGCAGATTGCTGTGCCATGACCACACCGGTGTACGACCACTATCTCGGCGAGCACGCGCGCCTGGCCGCACAGCTGCCGGGCGACGGCTGGCTGCGCGAGCTGCGTGCTACCGCCCTGCAGCGCTTCGTCGAAGCGGGCTTCCCGGCCACGAGCCAGGAAGACTGGAAGTACACCGACCTGCGTGCGCTGCAGAAACTGCGCCCGCAAGCCGCCGTATCGCAACCGGTGGATGCGGCCGCGATCCAGGCGCTCCGCCCGGCCGGACTGGACGCGCACCGGCTGGTGTTCGTCAACGGCCATTACGCGCCCCAGCTCTCCGAGATCGGACCGCTGCCGGCCGGCGCGCAGCTGGGCCCGCTGGCGGTGCGGCTGGCGGCGCCGGACGAGGCACTGCGCGTGCAGCTGGGCGCCACCGTCAACGGCAGCCGTACGGCGCTGACCGACCTCAACACGGCCTTCGTCAGTGACGGGCTGTGGTTGCAGCTGGCCGACGGCGTTGCGCTGGAGCGGCCCGTCCACGTGCTGTTCATCGGGCTGGGGGACGGCATGGTGCACGCGCGCAACCTGCTGCAGCTGGGCCGCAATAGCGCGGCCACCGTGATCGAGCATTACGTCGGCCTGGCTGGCGCGCAAACCCTGACCACGGCGGTCACCGAAGTGCAGGCCGGACCCGATGCGCGCCTGGTGCGCAGCAAACTGCAGCAGGAAGCCCCGGGCAGCTATCACTTCGGCGGCTTTTACCTGGACCTGGCCCGTGGCAGCGAGGCGCGGCTGCACGGCATCGATCTCGGCGGCCGGCTGGTGCGCAACGACACCCACGGGCGGCTGCAAGGACCCGGTGCCAGCATCCAGATGGACGGTGTTTATGCGCCCGGCGCGCGGCAGCACATCGACAACCACACCCGCATCGACCACCTGCAGCCGGCCGGCCGCAGCCGCGAAACCTACAAGGGCGTGATCGACGCGCACGGCCGTGGCGTGTTCAACGGCAAGATCGTCGTGCACCCGAATGCGCAGAAAACCGACTCCGAGCAGTCCAGCGCCGCGCTGCTGCTGGCGAAGAACGCGGAGGTGGACGCCAAGCCGGAGCTGGAGATCTACGCCGACGACGTCAAATGCGCGCATGGCGCCACCGTCGGCCAGCTCGACGAGACCGCCGTGTTCTATCTGCAGAGCCGTGGCGTGGACCAGACCAGCGCGCGCAACATCCTGACCTACAGCTTCGCCGACGAGGTCATCCGCCGCGTCGGCATCGAGGCCCTGCGCCGGCACATCGAGGCGCAGTTCATGGCCAAGCTGCCCAACGGCCCGCAGCTGCGGGAGTTGCTGTGAGGCCCGCGCCCGCCACCGCTGCAGGCCGCTTCGATGCCGAGCGCCTGCGCGCCGATTTCCCGGCGCTGCAGCAGAACGTGCACGGCCGGCCGCTGGTCTATCTGGACAACGCCGCCACCACGCAGAAGCCGCGCAGCGTCATCGAAGCGCTGGTTCACTACTACGAGCGCGACAACTCCAATGTGCACCGCGGCGTACACGCGCTGTCCGAGCGCGCCACGGCCGCCTACGAGAGCGCCCGCGAGCGGGTACGCGCCTTCCTGAACGCCGCGCAGCGCGAGGAGATCGTCTTCACGCGCGGCACCACCGAGAGCATCAACCTGGTGGCGCAGAGCTTCCTGCGCCCGCGGCTCACGCCGGGCGACGAGATCCTCATCACCGGCATGGAGCATCATTCCAACATCGTGCCCTGGCAGCTGCTCTGCGAGCAGACCGGCGCCGTACTCAAGGTGGTGCCGATCACGGATGACGGCGAGCTGGTCTATGCCGAGTTCGAGCGCCTGCTGAACCGCCGCACACGCCTGCTCGGCGTGGTGCAGGTCTCCAATGCGCTGGGCACGGTCAATCCGGTCGCGCGCATGATCAAGGCCGCGCATGCGCAGGATGTGCCGGTGCTGGTGGATGGCGCGCAGGCGGTGGCGCACCTGCCGGTGGATGTGCGCGCGCTGGACGCCGATTTCTACGCCTTCTCCAGCCACAAGATCTTCGGCCCCACCGGGCTGGGCGTGCTGTACGCGAAGCGCAGACTGCTGGAGGACATGCCGCCCTACCAGGGTGGTGGCGACATGATCCTGACTGTGAGCTTCGAAAGGAGCACTTGGAACGCCCTGCCCTACAAGTTCGAGGCCGGCACGCCGCATATCGCCGGCGCCGTCGGCCTTGGCGCGGCGCTCGACTATCTCGAGTCCGTCGGCCTGCCCGGCATTGCGGCGCACGAACACGCGTTGCTGGACTATGCCACCGATGCCGTGCGCACGGTCAAGGGCCTGCGGCTCATCGGGACTGCGAACGAGAAGGCCGGCATCCTGTCCTTCGTCATGGACGGCGTGCACCCGCACGACATCGGCACCATCGTCGATGCCGAGGGCGTCGCCATCCGCACCGGCCACCACTGCGCCATGCCGGTCATGGAGCGCTTCGGCGTACCGGCCACCGCGCGTGCCTCCTTCGCCCTGTACAACACCCGTGCCGATGTGGACGCGCTCGTGCACGCTCTGCACCGCGTCAACCAGCTGTTCGCCAACTGACATGTCCGACCTGCGCGAGCTGTACCAAGAAGTCGTGATCGACCACGGCCGGCGGCCGCGCAACTTTCGCGCGCTCACGCCGGTGACACACCAGGCCGAGGGCTTCAACCCGCTGTGCGGCGACCGGCTGACGCTCTATCTCAACGTGGTGGACGGCGTGATCCGTGACGCCGGCTTCCAGGGCAGCGGCTGCGCCATCTCCACCGCCTCGGCCTCGCTGATGACCGAGCACCTCAAGGGTAAGACCCCGGCCGAGGCCGAGGCCGTGTTCCGCCAGTTCCACAGCCTGATGACGGGCGACGGTGCGGCCGGCGAGGATAAACTCGGCAAGCTCACCGTGCTGTCCGGCGTCAAGGAATTCCCCACGCGGGTGAAATGCGCCACGCTCGCCTGGCACACGCTGCAGGCCGCCCTGCACCGCGAGACCCAGCCGGTGAGCACGGAATGAGCGAGACTGCCGCAGCCACCGCAACCTCGGTCGATGTCGAGGCGCTGCGCGCGCGCATCATCGAGACGCTACGCGGCATCTACGACCCCGAGATTCCGGTGAACATCTACGACCTCGGCCTGATCTACGGGCTGGACATCAGCGCGCAGGGCGATGTCGAAATCCGCATGACGCTGACCGCACCCGGCTGCCCGGTGGCACAGACCTTCCCCGGCATGGTCGAGGCTACGGTGATGGCCGTGGATGGCGTCAGGCGCGCCAAGGTGGAGCTGACCTGGGATCCGCCCTGGACGCGCGAAATGATGTCTGAGGTGGCCCAGATCCAGCTGGGGCTGATCTGATGTCGGACTGGGTGACGGTGGCCCCGGCCACGGAACTTCCGCCCGGCAGTTGCCGCGTGGTCGAGGTGGACGATGCCAAGGTGGCGGTCTATAACCTCGACGGGCGGTTCTACGCCATCGAGGACGTCTGTACCCACGATGGCGGCGAGCTGGCCAGCGGGCAGGTCGAAAACGGGCAGGTGATCTGCCCGCGTCACGGCGCCCGCTTCTGCATCCGGACCGGCGCCGTGCTCGCACCGCCCGCCTACGAGCCGCTGCACTGTTTTCCCGTGCAGGTGGTAGGCGGCATCGTCAGCGTACGCGACGACCGCTGGGACTGACCACGGTCGCGGCCGCGCGGGATCATGAGGTGGGTTCTATACAGACCCCGCCGCTCGGGGTAGTGTTAGCGAGAGAAAACACGCCCGCCCGATCGCCGCGTACGCAGGGGAGCCAATAACGCATGAAGAAGGGCTTCTGGACCACCGACGGCTTCGCAGGCCTGGTCTTCACCCTGGTTTTCCTGCTAGTCAGTTTCGTCCTGTATCCGGATGCCTTTCAGGGACTGGAGCGTTATGCCTACGACGTCGGCGTGCGCAGCGCCGAGCGTGTGCCCAGCGACCGTGTTGCCATCGTGGCGATCGACGACGAAAGCATCCAGAACATCGGCCGCTGGCCCTGGCCGCGTGACGTCCATGCACGCATGATCGAGCAGCTGCGGGCCGGCGGCGCCAAAGTGATCGGCAACACGATCCTGTACTCCGAGCCGCAGGTCGATCCGGGCCTGGTGCAGATCAACCAGTTGCTGCAGTTCGTCGAAGGCTCGAGCCTGTCGGTCCTGTTGCCGCGCCCGTCCGCTGGTCCTGCAACTGCACAGGCATCCGAGCCCCCTCCTGCGGTCGAAACCGCAGCCCCCGCGGCGGATGCGCAGGCCTTGCCCGTACCGGACACGGCCGCCACCGTACCGCAAGGCGATGCGGCAATGCTGGTCGGAAAACTCCTGGCCGCGCGCGATGCCCTCGATACCGACCAGAAACTGGCCGCGAGCATGCGCGCGGCGGGCAACGTCGTGCAGGCCATGACCTTCGTGCTGGGCCAGCCGCAAGGCCGCCCCGACGCACCGCTGCCGGACTACGTGCTGCGCAATGCCATCACCCAGGTCCATGGCAACCCCGAGGCCGGCAGTCCGATCCCGACCCAGGCCGCCCTGCCGCCGATCCCGCCGGTGGGCGAGGCTGCCAGCGGTATCGGCCATCTGAGCAGCACGCTGGACGTGGATGGTGCGCAGCGCTTCGAGCCGCTGGTACTGGAGCATTTCGGCGTCTATCTGCCCTCGTTCTCGCTGTTGCTGGCGGCCCGCGTGCTCAACCTCGGCGTAGACGACATCCAGCTACGCCTGGGCGAAGGTATCAGCTTGGGCAATCTGCGTATCGGCACCACGCCCGACCTGCGCATGTACAGCTTCTACTACAGTGAGCGCAACGGCCGTCCGCCGTTCAGCGTCGATTCCTTCCATGCCGTGTTGAGCGGCCGTGTGCCGGCCGACAAGTTCCGCGACAAGCTGGTGCTGATCGGCGCCTCGGCCAGCGGTGTCGGCGACAACTTCCCCACGCCGGTGGCCGAGAGCATGCCGCCGGTGCTGGCGCTGGCGCATGCCGTGTCCAGCATCCTGCAAGAGGATTTCTTCACACGGCCACAGTGGGCGCCGCTGCTGGAAAGCACGCTGCTGCTCCTGCTGGCGCTGTATCTCATCCTGATGCTGCCACGGCTCGGCGCCGGACTGGCTGCCGGCATCAGTCTTGCGCTGCTGGCCGCCCTGCTCGCCACCCAGTTCGTCCTCATGACCGGCAGCGCGCTGTGGCTCAAGCTCACGATCCCGGCCGCATTCCTGGTCACCGGGCACGTGTTCATGACCGTCAAGCAGTTGCGCGTCACCGAGCGGCTCAAGCTCAAGAGCGAAGCCGAAAGCGCCGAGAGCAACAAGACCCTCGGGCTTGCCTTCCAGGGCCAGGGCCAGCTCGACATGGCCTTCGAGAAATTCCAGCGCGTCCAACCCGTGGATGAGCACCTGCTGGGCCTGATGTACAACCTGGCGCTCGATTTCGAGCGCAAGCGCCAGTTCAACAAGGCCGAGAGCGTGTACCAGACCATCGCCCGCCATGACCCGAAGTTCAAGGACGTCGGCGACAAGCTCAAACGCGCCCGGCAGCTGTCGGAAACCGTGATCCTGGGCGGTGGGGGCGGCGGGACGGGGCCCGGGGGCACCCTGGTCATGGAGGGTAGCGGCGTGGAGAAACCCA
>DATLYR010000024.1 GCA_035574475.1 Nevskiales bacterium
TCCAGGCTGCGGCCGAGCGCATGTTTCACGGGCGCGCGCATGCCGAGGTTGCGGCCCAGCTCCCAGCCGTGTGCGGCATAGCCCAGCCGGCGCAGCACACGCCGCAGCGGCAGGGTCGAGGTGTCGGTGGCACCGAAGCCCGGTACCACCAGCACCGGCTGGCCGTCGCCGCGCGGCAGCCGTCCGAGCCAGGGCTGACTGAGCAGGTAGGCGACGAACTCGGCGCCGACGCGACTCTCCGCCAGCAGCAGCCACAGCGGCGGGCGCGCGACGTGCACCTCGTCCTCGCGCAGCATCCGCACGCCGTCGGTGTCTCGTTTATCATTCACGCCTTGTTGCGGGCCCGAGCGGGCCGCCTGCGCCGTCATAGCGATTCTCTCCTGCTGGCACTGCAGCCATTATGAAACGGACCTGTACCCCATGGAAACCAAGCCGCCAGCCATGAACCAGATGCTGCAGGACCTGCTGCAGGTGCTGGCACTGGAGCCCCTCGAGGTCAACCTGTTCCGGGGGCAGAGCCGCGATCTCGGCGGCAAGAGCGTGTTCGGCGGCCAGGTGCTGGGCCAGGCGCTGATGGCCGCCACGCGTACGGTGAGCGCCGAGCGGCGCGCACATTCATTGCACGCCTATTTCCTGCGCCCCGGTGACATGGCCGCGCCGATCGTCTACGAGGTGGAGCGCATCCGTGACGGGCGCAGCTTCACCACACGCCGGGTCAAGGCGGTGCAGCACGGCGAGCCGATCTTCAGCATGATGGTGTCCTACCAGGTGCGCGAGCCGGGCCACGAGCACCAGTTCCCGATGCCGGCCGTTCCGGCGCCCGAGGGTCTGCCCACGCAGGCCGAGCTGCGCCGCCGGACCGCGGACCGCTGCCCGGAGAAGCTGCGCCCCGGCTATCTGCGCGAGCTGGCGATCGAGTTCAAGCCGGTCAGCCCGGTGGATCCCTTCACGCCGGCGAAGACCGAGCCGCGGCAGTGCATCTGGTTCCGCGCCGCCGGCCGCCTGCCGGACGATCCTGTCCTGCACCAGTGCGTCCTCACCTACGCCACCGACTTCAACCTGCTCAACACCGCCATGCTGCCGCATGGCGTGAGTTACCTGCAGCCCAATATGATCTGCGCGAGTCTCGATCACGTGTTGTGGTTCCACCACGATTGCCGCGCGGACGACTGGCTGCTGTATGCGATGGACAGCCCCGGCGCGCAGGGCGCGCGGGGCTTGAGCCGCGGGCTGATCTACAACCGCGACGGCCTGCTGGTGGCTTCGGTAGCGCAGGAGAGCCTGATGCGGGACCTGTCGCTCGCCGGCGGCCACGAACAGTAAGGCCAGACCGGGCCAGCGTCGCGCGCGCAGCGCGGTCAGTCGTCGTGGTGCTTGTCGCAGTACCGCTCCACCGCGGCGAGGATACCGTCGATGAGCAGGTCCTGGTGCTGCTCGCTGGCCAGCAGCAGTTCCTCCTCGCGGTTGAGGATCACGCCGGCCTCGAACAGTACCGCCGGCATGTCGGCCGAATGCAGCACGATCAGCTTGTTGAAGCGATAGATGCCGAGATCCTCGTCCACCAGGCGGCGGCCGCGATAGCCGTCATGATGCAGCGTGGGCACGAGCTTGCGTGCGCGCAGTTCCTGGCCGAGCAGACTGGCGAACTCGCGGCTCAGCGCCGGCTCGTCGTTGTCTTCGGAGTAAAAGATGGAATGGCCGCGGAACTGGTCACCATAGCGCAGCGACACGCCCTGGTAGGTCCAGCGGGTCAAATACTTGGCCGGCATGGAATCGTGGTGGATGGAAATGAACAGGTCCGCGTCCATGTCGTCGGCCAGTTCGGTGCGCTCGGTCAGGTGCAGTACCGCGTCACCGTCGTTGACGATGAAGGCCTCGTCAAAGCCGCGCTTGTGCGCCGCGGCCAGGAGGCGCCCGGCCAGGTTCTTGTTGAAAACATACTCCGGCACGCCGCGCGCGCTGGTGGCGCCGGGGCTGCGCACCGAGTGACCGACATCGATCGCCAGCACGAACTCGTCGCGCTCGCAGGCCGCCTGCGCGGCGACACTGCCGCCGGCCAGCAGCAAACCCAGGAGCAGGGCCCTCAAGCGGACGCCGCTCCCCGGCGGCTGTCCAGCCAGTCGCGCAGGTTCGCCAGCGTGCGGCGGTATGGCGCCAGGCCGGCCCACAGCAGCAACAGGGCGCCGGCCTGCGCCACCGAGCCCACCAGCAGCAGCGAGTAGCCGACGGCGGCGTCGTTCCTGAACACGTAGTCGGTGGCCAGCGCCACCGCGGTCGGGCCGACACCGAGGCCGATGAGATTCACCACGAACAGGTACACGGCCGAGGCCTGGCCGCGCATGTCGTTGGGCATCATCTCCTGCACCGCGGCCGGCGCCACGCCGAAGGGCATGCTGAGGAATACCGTCGAGATCGCCACCATGGCCACCGCCAGGTTGGCGTCCGGTACCAGCGGGAAGGCGATGCCGGAGGGGATGCCGCAGACCGCCGCCAGCAGGCCCACGCGCATGTTGGCGTCCTCATGGCCGCGCCGCGCCAGCCAGTCCGACAGCCGGCCGCCGGCGACGATGCCGAAGGTACCGAAGATCATGATCACCGTCCCATAGGCCACGCCGATCTGGGCCGCGGTCCAGCCGTGATGGCGGATGAAGAAGGTCGGGACCCAGGCGGCGGCGCCATAGGCGGTGAAGGCCATCAGCGCGAAGCCGAAGTTGTGGCACAGCACGGCGCGGCGGTTCTGCTTCATATAGGCGAACACCGTGCCGAGCGGCACGCCGGCGGTGGCACCGCTGAGCCCCTGCCGCGCCGGCTCGCGCACCGTGTACATGGCGAAGGCGAACAGGATGCCGGCGATGCCGAGGATGAAGAAGATCAGCTGCCAGGGCCGCGTCGCCCCCACCAGCGGCAACAGGACGTCATCCTGGCCTGCAAACTGGATCACCAGCCCGCCGAGCAGGAAGGCCAGCCCGGAGCCGATGTAGATGCCCATCGAGTACACGCTGATGGCGGTGGCGCGGCTTTCCTTGGGGAAGTAGTCGGCGATCAGCGAATAGGCCGAGGGCGACAGCGTGGCCTCGCCGACACCCACGCCCATGCGGTACAGGAAGAACTGCCAGTAGGATTTCGCGGTGCCGCAGGCCGCGGTCATCAGGCTCCAGAAGAAAATCCCCGCCGCGATGATCGTGCGGCGGCTCTTCGAGTCCGCCAGCCGTCCGAGCGGGATACCGCAGATGGTGTAGAAGAGCGCGAAGGAGAAGCCCATCAGCAGGCTCATCTGCGTGTCGCTGATGCCGAGGTCGGCGCGGATCGGGCCGACCAGCAGGTTCAGGATCTGCCGGTCGATGAAGGAAAACACATAGGCCACCATCAGCACGGCGACCACATACCAGGCGTAGGCCAAGCTGTGACGCGGCTGCCCCTGTGCGTTCATGCGCCCTCCTCCTTTCGTTGTTGTGTGCCCGGCCCACCCAGGGCGCCGGCTGTTACTTTTCGACCGGCATGATGTCCTTCAGCGCGCGCCAGCCGCCATCCACGTTGACCACGTTCTTATAGCCCATTTGCCGCAGTGCGTCGCTGGCCAGCGCCGATCGGAAGCCGCCGCCGCAGTACAGGTACAGGGTTTCGTTGCGGTCCGGGTGCTTCGATTCGATGTCGCGCTCGATCACGCCCTTGCCGATGTGCTCGGCGCCGCGCAAGTGCCCGGCGGCGTACTCGCTTTCCTCGCGTACGTCGATCAGCGCCCCCGGCTCGCGCTGCAGTGCGGACGGCAGCTCATGGGCCTGGATCTCGCGGATGCGTTTGCGGGCCTCGTCGACCAGCTTGAGAAAGGCGGGGGAATGGCTCATACGGGGACTCCGGCTATACCCTGCGGCGATATTAGCGCAGTGCGCGTCGCACCACGTTATCATGCGCCTCTTTCCGCCCGCGAGCCGCACCAATGCGACGCCGTCTTGACGTGACCGCCTCGATCCTCGCCAGCACCCTGCGCGGGTGGCGCGGCACCATGGCCTCCGCGCACACGCGCCAGCCCGAACGGCTGCTCGAACTGTACGACATCGAGGATTGCCCCTTCTGCCGGCTGGTGCGCGAGACGCTCACCGAGCTCGACCTCGACGCGCTGATCTACCCCTGCCCGCGCGGCGGCACGCGTTACCGGCCGGTCATGCAGGCGCTGGGCGGCAAATGCCAGTTCCCCTTCCTGGTGGACCCGAATACCGGCACGCAACTGTACGAGTCGGCCGACATCATCGACTACCTGTGGCGGACCTACCGCGGGCGCGCGGCGCCGAAGGGCCTGCGCGCCCTGCAGGTCGCCACGGCCAGCCTCGCCTCCGGCGCACGCTGGCCGCGGGGGCTCAAGGCCCGTGCGTCCCGGGCAGCGGAGCAGCCGCTGGAGCTGTACAGTTTCGAATCCAGCCCGTACTCGCGCCTGGTGCGCGAAACCCTGTGCGAACTGGAGCTGCCCTATGTCCTGCGCAACACCGGCAAGGCCGAGTGGCAACAGCTCGGCCCGCCCGAAGTGCGCACGACCTTCTTCAAGGACCGCCCGATCCGGGGACGCAACCGGCTGCGGCTGTATGAGCTGACCGGCCGCCAGCAGGTGCCCTATCTGATCGACCCGAATACCGGCACGGCGATGTTCGAGTCGGCCGACATTCGCAGGTATTTGCTTGAGACCTATGCCATCTGAGGCGGTGTGCCGCGTCCTAGGCCCCTCTCCCGCAAACGGCAGAGGGGGATGCGAATTCGCCGAATTTTTCAGGACACTAGGGAAACTCTGATCAGTTCGTCACCCCGGCGAAAGCCGGGGTCCAGAGTTTTGAAAGTCGCTGGATTCCGGCTTGCGCCGGAACGATGAAGGGAATTGATCAGAGCCCCCTATATCCCGGTCACGTAGATTCTGACCTTGCGCTTGCCGAAGTGGCGCGCGGCGCGGACGTCCTCGCCCATGTAGATGTCGATGCGGTTCTCCCAGCGCTGGTGCATCTTGTCCAGCACCACGTATTCACCGGGCAGGCCGTGGATGCGCACCCGGGCATGCCGCTTGAGTCCCTTCTCCAGCAGGTCGCGCGACACGGCGATGCTCTTCGTACCGGGTTCGAGACGGTCGCCCCAGGCGGCGATGTCGGGATCGTCGTCGGTCTGCTCCGGCACCGAGTTGTAGGCGGTGGCCGTGACCACCAGCACGCGTGAGGCCGTCACATCTTCGCTGGCCCAGGCCGGCGCCAACAGACAAAAGCTGACCAGACTCGACAAGAATGCACGGGGCTGTTTCGGTTTCATCTCAGGTCCCTCCCTGATGCCGACCTCCGGCTGAGGTCGTACGTGGGCCCGGGGTGTTGCCGAACGAAAAAACGGCGGGTCAGTCTGCCCGCCGTCCATGACGAAACGGTTGCAGCCCGCAACCGGCCCGGTTGGGCCATCGGTGCCGCGGATCGGTGGCGTCTGGGTGCTGGCGAGGTGCCCGCGGGCAGGGTCGGTAAGCAGGCATGGCAGGCCCTCCTTGCGGAGAGAGTTGCCAGCTTTTTATCAACCTATTGTGGCAAAGTCAAGTCCATGCCACTACGGGTAGTGGTTATTCAGGCGCCCGGTCTAGAAAAGACCCGCTGACGCAGGCGTGCCAGCAGCCCCAGCTGCTCCGGCTCCGGCTGCAGTTGCTCGACGCGATGGCGGTTGGCCAGTTCGGGATTGCGGCTCAGCACCTGGTGGTGGCGCAGGGCCGAGACCACGTTGATCTTGGCCATGCCCTCGCGCAGGGGCTTGAGCAGGAAGCGGTAGACCTGACCGTGGTTGATCATCGCGATCGCGTTGTTGGCGTCGGCACGGTCGGTGACCACCACCGACACCAGCTGCGGCTGGTACTGCTTGAGCAGGGCCAGCAGGCTGGTCACCGGCTTGCCCTGCACATACGCCTCGGTCACCAGCACGCCGATGTTCGGGTGCTCCAGCAGCAGCTGTGCGCACTCGGCCACGTTGCCGGCGGTGTGGACCTCGGGAAAGTCCTTCTTGAGCATGTTCTGCAGGCTCAGTCGGCTGCCGGGGTCGCTGTCCAGGATCAGTACGCCCGGCGCATCCTCTGCGGCCATGGCGTCATCGCCGACCTCGCCCAGCCTGGCACCGGCCACCAGACTGGCGTAATCCACTCTGGCCGCATCCACTGCCTTGGCAAGCGTGTCCTGCAGTTCCTCGTTCGACCACGGCTTGCTGACGAAGCGGAAGATCTCGCCCTCGTTGATCGAGCCGATGATCGCATTCAGCTCGGAATAGCCGGTCAGCAGTACGCGCATGGCGTTGGGCTGCAGGTCGCGCACCAGGCGCAGCAGCTCGATGCCGGTCATCTCCGGCATCCGCTGGTCGCTGACCACGACATCCACCGTGTGCTGGCGCAGCAGTGCCAGCGCCTCGGCGCCGCTGGTGGCGGTGAGCACGTCGTAGCTGCGGCGGAACAGAATGCGCATCGTGTTGAGGATGCGCGGCTCGTCGTCCACGAAGAGCACGCAGGGCTTGCGCGCGGGCTGGTCGGTCATGCGGTCTCCCCGTATCGGCGTCTGTGCGCCGTTGCTCAGGCCTGACTGGCCGTCCAGTTATAAGCGATCGCGGCGCCCGCCGCCAGCCGCGTCCCGGGCCGCATTGCCTCAGAACGTATAGGACAGGCTGAAACTGAGAAAATCGCGATCGCGGAACGGCGCAAGCCGGCCGGTGCTGCCCTGGTAGAACACATTCCCCGACCAGCCGCCTTCGAGGTCGAACTCGGTGCCGACCAGGAACTGTTTGCGGCCTTCGATGAAATTCTGCGCCGGGAACACGCCAATGCCGTCCACATCGTGAAAGAAGCCCAGCGTCGGCTTGAAGTTGATGCCCTCGATGACGTCGTTGTACTCGAGTCGCGACACCAGCCGGTAACCCCAGGCGAAATCGTCGGCGAAGCCCTCGGTCTGTTGCGTGGGATTCAGACGGCGCGGGTCGGGCGTGCCGTTGGGCAGGCCGCTGCCGTCGGCGCCAGGGCTGGCATGGCTGTTGATGTGGAACAAGCCCCCTTCGAACTGCAGTTCGTCGCGGTCTGGCATATCCAGCACGTGCGTGGCTCCGGCCTCGACCAGGAGGATGATCTGGTCGGCGCCGATCGGATTGCTGCTGGAGATGGTGCGAATGGCAGTCATGCCCAGCTGCCCGACCTTGAGACGCTCGAAGCCGGATACGACATCGCCACCGTTGATTTCGACACCGCGGTACACGTTGAGGAATGCCGGTACGGCACTGCGCGCCCCGGGGATGGTGCCGATGCTGATCGGCCCGATACCGGCGGGAACATCCTGGCGCGGGAAGGCCGGCTGCAGGCCGGTGAAAATGACATCGGGGATGGACACCTGCACCGGCAGATTGGGGCGATAAGCGTATTCGCCCGCCAGCGACCAGCTGCCGAGATTGGTGTTGAAGCTGACCCCATACAACCGGATATCCTCGGGGTACTCCAGAAAAATCTTCAGCGTATCCACCGGCAGCGGCTCCTCTCCGACGCCAGGGTTCAGGGCGCCGTTGAAACCGGCGCAGTCCACGAACGCCACGACGAAGTTGGCCGAGTCGCGCATGCAGGAGTCCTGCGCCGCAATCGCGCTCTGGTAGGGCAGACGGCTGTGATAGTTCATGGCATAAAAGCCGAACTCGGTACCGCCGTTGAGTTGCTCCGCAAAGTAGTTCACGCGCAGCCCGTACTGACCGCCGTCTTCCGGCTCGCCGATGCCGCGCACCACCTGCGCCGTGCGCGAGGCACTGGTAATCAAGCTGGCCGCGCCGGCCGGCACATACTGCCCCTCCGGGTCTTCCGAAAACTGGCCGAGACCCAGCAGGGCGGTGTCGGCAAGGCCGCCCACTTCGAGGTAGGAGAAAAAGCCGCCTGCGGCGGCCGGACGCACCCTGCGCCAGCCATACTGGTAGAAAAATTCGGCGGCCACATTCGGCACGACGTCGGCCGAAACCAACAGCAGCGGCACCGGCTGGAAAATCTCGTTGATCTGGCTGCCCGGCAGATAGAGCCGGTTCTCATCGGGCGGATTGATCTCGGACAGCGAGTTCAGCGCAATGAAGTTGCTCTCGCCCCAGCGCAGAATCTGCTTGCCGACGGAAACCGATACGGCACGCTCGCCGAACTGGAAGGCGCTGCTGACAAAGGCGTCATACAGATCGATGTCGCGGCCCAGTTCGCTCTCGATGACGCTGCTGCGCGGGGTTCGGGCCGGCTGAAAACGGGTATTGGTATGGAAGTCTTTACGGCCGCGGTTCTCGCTGTCGTAGAAGGCAATGCCGCGCGCCTTGAATTGCCAGTTGCCCCAGCTTAGCGAAAGCTCCGAGGTCAGTTTGCTGGCGGCGGCCACGACATCGTACTGGTCGTAGTTCAGGTTACCGTCGTCGGCCGCATGTCCAACGAACGCACCCTTGGCGTTCACCAGGCGCTGATTGGGCCCGGGATCGCCGCTGAGCGACATGCAGTCGTCGGCTGTGCAAAGGTCCTGCTGCCCGGGCACGTTGAGCTTGCCGATGAGGTCATCATCGCGCTCTTCCATGCGAAAGGCCGCACCGACGCTGATACGGTTGTTGAGCGTGAGGTTGAGATCGCCCCAGCTGTAATCCAGCGCCAGGGCCGGACCACTGCAGGCCATCAGCAGAACGCCGGCGCCGCGCAGAACCATACGCATGGAACCCTCCCTCGCACCCGCAGGCCGGCTGCGCCGGCTCGATTTATCCGTCAACCGGCCGAACTTAGCCCGGGGCTACCGGCGCCGCATTGGCCCATGGCCGGCAACAGCCTGTCAAAGGGGCTAAAAACGACATGCCCCGGCAGAACCGGGGCATGCGTGCGCGGAACCCGCCAAGAATCAGAGCTTGGCCTCGAGCTCCGGGAGAATCTTGAACAGGTCGCCGACCAGGCCCAGGTCCGCCACCTCGAAGATGGCGGCGTCGGGGTCGGAATTGATCGCGACGATGGTGCCGGCGTCCTTGATGCCGGCCAGGTGCTGGATCGCGCCCGAGATGCCGACCGCGATGTACAGCTCGGGCGCGATGATCTTGCCGGTCTGGCCGACCTGCATGTCGTTCGGGCAGTAGCCCGAGTCCACCGCCGCGCGCGAGGCGCCGACCGCGGCGCCGAGCTTGTCGGCCAGCGAGTAGATGATCTTGAAGTTGTCGGCGCTGCCCACGCCGCGGCCGCCGGACACCACCTTGCGCGCCGACTGCAGGTCGGGACGGTCACCGCCTTCCTTCTTGAGGCCGACGTAACGCGTGTGTGTGGGCAGCGCGGCGTCCACGCTGGCGGCTTCCACCGCCGCGGAACCGCCGGTACCGGCCGCCGGCCAGGAGGCGCTGCGCACGGTGCCGACCAGAATCTCGCCGGCCGGGGCCTCGACCGTGGTGATGGCGTTGCCGGCGTAGATCGGCCGGTCGAAGCTGTGCGGGCCGTGCACCGCCATGATGTCGGTGACCTGGCCGACGCCCAGTAGCGCGGCGACGCGCGGCGCGAGGTCCTTGCCGAAGGTCGTGTTGGGCGACAGCACGTGGCTGTAGCCGCCGGACCTGGCCAGCTGGGCGATCTGCGGCGCCAGCACCGCGGCCAGCGGGTTGGCGTTGGCGGCGTTGGCCACGGTCAGCACCTTGGCTACGCCGGCGAGCTGCGCGGCCTCCGCCGCCGGCCCGGCCGGGTCGGCGGCCAGCACGACGACGTGGATCTCGCCGCCGATCTTGGACGCGCAGTTGACCGCGCGCGCGGTGCTGGAGTTGAGCTTGCCGTCGCTGTGCTCGGCAATCACCAGAATCTTGCTCATACGAATGTCCTTTCTGCGTTCTTGTCATCCCGGCGCAGGCCGGAATCCAGTGCCTTTCGAGTCGCTGGATACCGCTTTCGCCGGTATGACGGAATGAATGGTGCTTCGCGTTCTTCACAGGTTCTCAAACGAGCCCCTTCTCCTTCAGCTTGGCGATCAGTTCGTCCACCGTCTTGACCTTGATGCCGGCGGCGCGCGGCGCCGGCGGCGCGGTCTTGACGGTCTTGACGCCCGTCACCGGCTGCACACCCAGGGCGGCCAGATCCGTCGCCTCGATCGGCTTCTTCTTGGCCTTCATGATGTCCGGCAGCTTGAGGTAGCGCGGCTCGTTCAGGCGCAGGTCGGTGGTGATCACCGCGGGCAGGTCCACTTCCAGCGTCTCCAGTCCGGCATCCACTTCGCGCGTCACGGTGGCCTTGTTGCCGGACACTTCGATCTTGGAGGCGAAGGTGGCCTGGGCGCAGTCCAGCAGCGCGGCGGTCATCTGGCCGGTCTGGTTGTTGTCGTCGTCGATCGCCTGCTTGCCGGTGAGCAGGATCTGCGCGCCCTCCTTCTTGACCAGCGCGGCCAGCGCGCGGGCGGCGGTCAGCGGCTGCACGGCGCCGTCGGTCTTGATGTGGATGGCGCGGTCGGCGCCGAAGGCCAGCGCGGTGCGCAGCTGCTCCTCGCACTTGGCCTCGCCGATGGTGACGGCCACGACCTCGGTGGCGACGCCCTTCTCCTTCATGCGCATGGCTTCTTCCAGCGCGATCTCATCGAAGGGGTTCATGCTCATCTTGACGCCGTCGGTGACCACGCCGGAGCCGTCGCTCTTGACCTGGATGCGGACGTTGTAGTCAACCACTCGTTTGACGCTGACCAGAACTTTCATGCGGTCGTCTCCAACAATTGAGAACCAAACCAGAGAATCTTCAAAACTGAAATCTTGTCGTCATTCCGACCCCGGATTTAAGCATTCCGGGGCAGGCTCCAGCCGGAATCCAGCGACTTTCAAGGCCCTGGACCCCGGCCTTCGCCGGGGTGACGGAACAAGTCAGCCCCCAACTTCTTAAGTTACTTCAGTTCCTGCGACGTTTTCCCTAACAACCGGCGGGCGATGATCAGCAGCTGGATCTGCTGGGTGCCTTCGAAAATGTCCAGGATCTTGGCGTCCCGGGCCCATTTCTCGAGCAGGTTATTCTCGCTGTATCCGAGGCTTCCGCACAACTCCACGCAGCGCAGGGCGATCTCGGTGCCGACCCGGCCGGCCTTGGCCTTGGCCATGGAGGCCTGCAGCGAGTTGGGCTTGCGGTTGTCCGCCATCCAGGCCGCCTGCAAGGTCAGCAGCCAGGCCGCTTCCCAGTCCGCCTCCATCTGCAGCCAGGCCGCAGCCGCGGCGTGCTGGGCCTGGGCCGGCCGGTCGTAGTCGATCGTGATGCCGGCCTGCTCCAGCAGGCGCCGGCTCTCCTCCAGCGCCGCGCGCGCCAGGCCCACCGCCATCGCCGCCACCAGCGGGCGGGTGTTGTCGAAGGTCTGCATCACGCCGGCGAAGCCCTTCTCGACATTCACCTCGGGGCTGCCGAGCAGATTCGCCGCCGGCACGCGGCAGTTGTCGAGGCGAATGGTAGCCGTGTCGGAGGCGCGGATGCCGAGCTTGTGCTCGAGGCGTACCACTTCCATGCCCGGCGTGCCCTTGGGCACGACGAAGGACTTGATCGCGGCACGGCCGGCGTTGCGGTCCAGCGTGGCCCAGACCACCACCGCATCGCAGCGCCCGCCGGCGGTGACGAAGATCTTCTCGCCGTTCAGCACGTAGTGGTCGCCGTCCTTAACCGCGGTGGTGCGGATGGCGGCGGAGTCCGAGCCGCAGTGCGGCTCGGTGATCGCCATGCCGGCCCAGCAGCCCTTGAAGCGCTCCAGCTGTTCCTCGTTGGCCACCGAGGCGATGGCGGCATTGCCCAGGCCCTGGCGCGGCATGGACAGCAGCAGGCCGACGTCGCCCCAGCACAGCTCCATGGTGCCGAGCGCGGTGGACAGGTTGCTGCCGTTCTTGTTGCCCTCGCCGTTGCCGTTGTCGCGGCGCACGCCGGCGGCGCCGGCGCCGCTCTCGCCCGAGGCGTTCATGCCGTCGAGCAGGGCCGAGAGCATGTCCAGCTCCTTCGGATAGGCGTGCTCGGCCAGGTCGTACTTGCGCGAGTTGGCGCGGAAGATCTCGTTCGCCACCTGGCGCGCCTGGCGCACCAGCATGGTGAATTTCTTGGGGACTTCCAGGTTGATCATGTTCGCACTCCTAGACCAGCAGCCCGCCTTCCATCACGCCCACCGCGCGCAAATCGCGGTACCAGCGCTCGACCGGATGTTCCTTGACGAAGCCGTGGCCGCCGAGCAGCTGCACGCCGTCGTTGCCGATCTGCATGCCGCGCTCCGCGCACAGCCGCCGCGCCAGCGCCACCTCGCGCGCGTATGGCTTGCCCTGCTCGGCGCGGCTCGCGGCGCGCCAGGTCGCCAGGCGCATGCCTTCCAGCTCGATGGCGATATTGGCCACCATGAAGGCCACCGACTGGCGGTGCGAGATCGGCTCGCCAAAAGCCACGCGCTCGTTGACGTAGGGAATCACGTAGTCGAGCACCGCCTGCGCGGTGCCGACCGCGAGGCTGCACCAGGCCAGGCGCGACAGCCGCAGGCATTCGGCATAGGTCTCGGCGCTGGCCTCGCCCAAGAGCGCGCGGCGCGGCAGTTTCACGTCCTCGAGAATCACCCGGCCCAGGCTCGCGGCGCGCAGCCCCATCGAGGGCTCGGCCTCGACGCTGAGGCCCGCGCTGGAAGATTCGACCAGGAAAAGCGCCGGGCCCTTGCCCTCGAGTTCGGCGGCGATGACGAACAGCTCGGCCTCGTGCGCACGCGGCGCCAGCGACTTCACGCCGCTCAGGACGTAGCCGTCACCGGCCGCGCGGGCCTTGGTATCGAGCAGCAATGGATCGAACAGCGGCCGCGGCTCCAGCAGCGCCAGCGCCGCCGCGGGGACTGTCTCGCCGGTGAAGGCCGGCAGGTAGGTGGATTGCTGCTCGGCGTTGCCCCATTCCACCAGCGCCTGGCTGACCGCCAGCGGTGCCAGGCAGGCCACGGCCAGGCCCATGTCGCCCTGGGCCATGGCCTCGGCCACCAGCACGTTGGTCATCACCGAGCGCTCGCTGCCGGCGCCGCCGAGCGCCTCCGGTACGCCCAGCAGATGCAGGCCCAGATCGAGGCTGCCGGCCAGCAGCTCGGGCGGTGCGGCGCAGGCCTCGTTGGCCTTGGCTGCGGCGGGGCGTAGCTGCTCCGCGGCGAAGCGTTGCACGCTCTCGCGCATCATCTGCTGCTCGTCGGTGGGCGTCAGGTCGAACAGCTCGCGCGGGGCGCCCTTCGCCAGCCGCGCCGGCCCGGCCAACTTCTGCGTGGCCTTGAAGGCGCGGCTCAGGGCACCGGCGGTGCGGAAACCGGCCTTGGTCGCCTGATACACGACTCGCTCGCTGGCCTTGCGCAGGCCGAGCCTGTCGATCAGCGGCCAGCCGGCGAAGCGGTTGAGCAGCGCCAGGCCGAAGCCCATGATGTCGCGCTTGTGCGCAGATGCGGTGGTCATGCTTGTGCCCCTATTCCGTCACCCCGGCGCAGGTCGGGGTCCAGTGCCTTTCAAGTCGCTGGATTCCGGCTTACGCCGGAATGACAGCAAGCCATAAAGATCCTTAGCGCCCATTCGGGCTCAACGTTCCAGTATGGCCGTCACGCCCTGCCCGCCGGCGGCGCAGATCGAGATCAGCCCGCGGCCGCGGCCGGCCTCGCTCAGGGTCTTGGCCAGCGTCGCCACCACGCGCGCGCCGGTGGCGGCGAAGGGATGGCCGGTGGCGATCGAGCTGCCCTTCACGTTGAGCTTGCTGCGGTCGATCTTGCCCAGCGCCCGGGGCAGGCCCAGCTTGTTCCTGCAGAAGTCCTCCGACTCCCAGGCCGCCAGCGTGCACAGCACCACCGCGGCGAAGGCCTCGTGGATCTCGTAGAAGTCGAAATCCTGAAGCTGAAGCCCGGCCTTCTGCAGCATGCGCGGGACGGCGTAGGCCGGCGCCATCAGCAGGCCCTCGCGTTCGTCGATGAAATCCACCGCGGCAGTCTCGGCGTAGGAGAAATACGCCAGGATCGGCAGGCCCTTTTTCTTCGCCCAGTCTTCGGACGCCAGCAGCACGGCCGAGGCGCCGTCGGTGAGGGTCGAGGCGTTCGCCGCGGTGATCGTGCCCTTGTGCTTGTCGAAGGCCGGGCCCAGCTTGGCCATCTTCTCCAGCGTGGCGTCGGCGCGCAGATTGTTGTCGCGGTCCAGACCGTGGTAGGGCATCACCAGATCCTTGAAGAACCCGGCCGCATAGGCCTTGGCGAGGTTCTGGTGGCTGGCCAGCGCCAGCTCGTCCTGCGCTTGCCGCGTGATGCCCATGCGTTGCGCCGTGATCTCGGCATGCTGGCCCATGGACTTGCGCGTGCGCGGCTCGGAATTGCTCGGGATCTCCGGAATCAGGAACTTGGGATTCAGCAGCTTGGCCGCGGCCTTGAGCTTGGCGGCCTTGGTTTTCGCACCGTTCGCCTCCATCAGCGCGCGCTGCAGGCCGGGGTTGACCGCGATCGGCGCGTCCGAGGTGGTGTCCGAGCCGCAGGCGATGCCGGCCTCGATCTGGCCCAGGGCGATCTTGTTGGCGACCAGGATGGTCGCTTCCAGCCCCGTGCCGCAGGCCTGCTGGATGTCATAGGCCGGCGTGTAGGGCGACAGGCCGGAGCCGAGCACGCACTCGCGCACCAGGTTCCAGTCGCGCGAATGCTTGAGCACCGCGCCGCCGGCGACCTCGCCCAGCAACTCGCCCTGCAGGGCGTACTTCTCCACCAGCCCGCGCAGCGTGTCGGTGAGCATGGTCTTGTTGGAGAGCTTCGCGTAGGCGGTGTTGGACCGCGCGAAGGGGATGCGGTTGGCGCCGACGATGGCGACCTTGCGGCCGTAGGGTTTCATGCTTGCAGCTCCAGGTGTGGGACTGGACGGGCGGCGGGCAATCCGCCGCCGTGATGGGTTCAGGCCAGGCCGCGGATCGCCTCGTCCGGCAGGCCCAGCGATTCGCCCAGCTTGAAGAAATAGCGCTCGACCAGCGCCGCGAACTTGCCCTGGATGAAGGGCGGCGCGACCAGCCGGAACATCAGCGGCACCGGCACATCGTACAGGTCGCCGTTGACACGCAGGCTCATGGCGCTGGCCGAACCGTGCGGGCGCAGCTGCAGGCGGCCCTCGATGCGCGCGTTGCCCTTGCCTTTGACCGGCTTCCAGTGCACCAGGCCTTCCTGCGGGTCCACCAGGAACTTGGCGGCGAAGCTGACCTCGTGCGAGATGTTCGCCACCTTGGAGCCGATCGGCGCCAGCTCCCACAGGTAGGAGCCGTCCTTCTGCCGCGTCAGCTTGCGCAGCTTGGGAAACAGCCGGATGGTGTTCTCCACGTCGTGCAGCAGGGCCTGGGCCTGGGCATAGGCCACCGGCACGGTGACGCTGCGCTCGATCTCGATCTCGACGTTCATGGACTGCGCGGCTCCCGGAAATGCGTTCTGGTTATCCTGCTGCGTAAATTGCCGTGCGAGCGCGCGCGCGACTATGGCCTGCAGGTGACAGCCGCCTGTCAAATGGGCAAACTGGGGGCTGTGGGCAAAACGATGCTTACATAAGAATCAAATACTTATGAAGGATTCGGGGCGGCTCATCAGCTACATCCACACGGCCATGCAACGTGCCGGCGTGGACACGAATGCCGTTTATTTCCAGATCGGCTTCAAGCCCGAGAACCTCAACAAGCCCGAACTGCGCACGCCGCACGACGCGCAGATCGCGTTCTGGGAGGCGGTCGAGGCCGTCACCGGCGATCCGGACATCGGCCTGCACCTGGCGCCGCACATCCCGACCTACCGCGGCGACGTGTTTGAGTACCTGTTCCTCAGCAGCCCGACCTTCCGCGAGGGCTGCAAGCGCGCGATGCGCTACTCGCGCCTGTTCAGCGATGCGTTCACGGGCAACCTGCATGAGGAGGGCGACGGGCCTGCGCGCGTCGCGCTGGCCATCACCCAGTTCAACCACCCGGTGCTGCGCCACACCGAGGTCTGCATCACCCATGGCCTGATCGAGTTCTGCAAGAGCGTGACCGATGGTGCCGCGCAGCCGATCCGCATCTGCCTGCGTGCGCCGACGCCGAAGGATCCCGCCGAGTACGCCAGAGTGTTCGGCTGCCCGGTGGAGTTCGAAAGCCCTGAAACCCTGATCTATTTCGACCGCGCACTACTTGACCGGCCCTCGCCGCACGCCGAGCCCGAGCTGCTGCGCGTGCACGAGGAACTGGCCAGCCGCCAGCTCAACAAGCTGCAGAGCCGCGACGTGGTGGACGAGGTCAAGCGCGTGCTGGCGCAGGGTCTGGAATACCAGACCTGCGACCTGGAAAGCGTGGCCAAGGCGCTCGGCCGCACGCCGCGGCGGCTGCGCCAGGAGCTGGCGCGCGCCGGCACCAGCTTCAACCAGGTGCTGGGCAATTTCCGCTTCAACATGGCCAAGCGCCTGCTCGCCGGCACCGACGAACCCATCGACCGGATCGTGTACCTGACCGGCTTCGCCGAGGTCAGCACCTTCTACCGCGCCTTCCGCCGCTGGGCGGGCATGACGCCGGTGCAGTACCGGCAGGAAAAGCAGCGGCAGAAGACCCAAAGGGCCTGAAACCGAACAACTGAAATATCAGTTGGCCAAATGAAAGCCGTGCAGCATTTCAGCGACGAGTATCTGGCCTACTGCTCGAAGCTGACGCTGGAGCAGAGGCTGCAGTTTCTGGAGGATTTCCGTCTTCTGCACGCTGCCGCGCAGCAGCCGCAGCAGAGCACGCCCATCAGCCTACGCGTGCCTGATCCGCTATTGCGTTTATTCAAACTCAAGGCGGCGGCCGCGGGCGTGCCCTACCAGACCCAGATCAAGCGACTGATGGCACAGTGGTGCAATGCCACGGAAGACTGATCAGCCGTAACTAGGTTCACCGCTCTGATCCCCAGTTTCTTGGCTGGCGCCTGCGGTCTATCAACCGCATCGCTTATCTAAACGACTACGCCGAGGTCAGCACCTTCTACCGCGCCTTCCGCCGCTGGGCGGGCATGACGCCGGTGCAGTACCGGCAGGAAAAGGAGAAAGCGAAGAAACAGGCAGTGGGTTACGCCACGTCAGCGGCGTCCTTCTTAAGCACCACGTTATGTTTCCATGCCCGGACACAACCTATGGCGTAGCAAGCAAGAAGTGCCGGGGACACAATGTACGAAATCAACGTGAGCATAATCACCACGAAGTACGCACCGTCTGAAGCCGTTCGCTCTCTCAAACCACCCATGATCTCGAACACCGCATGCTCAAGATTGAGCATGGTAAGCGCGTTGACGATTAGCGCCAGCGGAAGAAACAGGGCCGCAAGCCACGCGAAGCCCGTAAGGCCAGCTGCACGGCGAAGAAACAATCCATAGAGAGCCACTCGCCAAGTCGCAACAAATAGCAAAAACACCATGTTGGCTTTGATGGCCGTTTCCAGCGGCATGAATCGCTCAACTGGAATTGCGTATAACCATGCTGGCGGAGCGGTAAGCCCGACAAAGACATATACGGACAGAAAACTCCAGTGCTTAGGGCGCAGCGGGAGGATCAGTACCCAAAGCAGCAAAGACAAGACTCCCACATAGACTATTGAGCCCAAACCCGCGTATTGCCACCAATGCGCGCTTGGATGATCCCAATAACGACCAATCCCCGCTAGCCAGGTAGCCACGATCGCAAAGCCAAGAAACGCCATTTTGTGACGCCTGAGATCAATGCGGGAATTCCGGAATGTAAGGAGCAACCACTCCTGTCGGATGACTTCAGGAAACATGTCGCCGAACCGAAGCGCGCCGCGTAGCGGCGTCGCAGTGAGCGCAGCGAACGAATTCGAGCGCGCAGTAGTTAGACGGCACGGAGCGCAACCTGAAGAAGGGGCAACGTGCAAAGGACGGCAACAGCTGCGAGGGCCAATAACCTTACACGCGTCCTGGAAAGTGGCTCGAAGAAGATATAGAACAAGAAAGAAAGCAATGGCCAGAGCAGATAGAGCATACCGCTGCGAAAATGCCCCGACGAGATCCAGAACCAAACCCCGGCCGGCATGCACAGTACTGAGCTCACGACCCAAACAAGCCCGTCAGGCGTGCGCAGAACTTTGTAGCGGAAGAAGTCGCCCAACGGCTCTCTAGACCAGTCCATATGCCATCTAACACCGGCGTTCAGCGGCGGGCCGAGCGAAGCGAG